>JAEWMM010000245.1 GCA_023457175.1 Bacillota bacterium
GGTGCCGGAGGCGCGCACAACCACGCGCCCGCGCCCTAGCAGCGTCTGCTGCCAGCGGTCAATGACGCCGCAGACCGCGGGGTGCGTCTCAAGCGCGGCCTTCATGCCCGGGGTGGCGTTGACGTTATGCATAATCTGGGGGAAGCGCTTCATCTCGCCGCCCAGCGCCGACAGCGGCTTACCGGCGGCAGCCAGCGCGTTTAAGAGCATGACGGCCGAAAGCTGGCCGTCGCCGGTCGTGGCATGCGCCAAAAATATCATGTGGCCCGACTGCTCGCCGCCCAGCGAAAGGTTCTTCTCCCGCATGACCTCCAGCACATAGCGGTCGCCCACCTTTGTAATCTCGGATTGCGTGCCGCGGGCCTTCATCAGCTCAAAAAAGCCGAAATTGGTCATGGAGGTGACGACCACCGTATTGTCATTGAGCTTGCCGCGCGCTGCGAGATAGCTGCTTAAAATAGACAACAGCACGTCGCCGTCGAGCAGATTGCCCTTTTCGTCCACCGCAAGTAAGCGGTCGGCGTCGCCGTCAAAGGCGAGTCCCGCCGCGTAGCCGCCCTGCGTTACCAGCGGGGCCAGCCGCTCGATATGCGTGGAACCGCAGCCGTCGTTGATGTTAACGCCATCCGGCGCGTCGGCCAGAAAATCGGCCGCGACACCCATCGCTTCGAACAGCCTCGAAGCGGTCGCGGCGGCGCTGCCGTTGGCGCAGTCCACGAGCAGCCGGCCCGAAAATCCGCCGTTATAAAGGGCAGCGATAGAATCAATGTAATGGCGCACGGCGTCCCCGGCGCTTTTTACGCAGCCCAGCTCCCCGTGGGTTTTAAAATCGTAGGGTGCGGCCCCGTCGAGAATAATCGCCTCAATCTCGGCCTCTTCGGCGTCGGTCAGCTTATAACCGCTCGCGCCAAACAGCTTGATGCCGTTAAATTCATACGGATTGTGGCTGGCTGAAAGCATAACGCCCGCGTCGGCCTTATAGTGCTGCACCAGATAGGCGACCGCCGGTGTCGGCACTACGCCGAGCAGCAGCACGTCGGCGCCGACCGAGCAAAGCCCCGCCGTCACAGCGGCCTGAAGCATGTCGCCCGAAGCGCGGGTGTCGCACCCGATAACCACAAGCGGCTTTTTATGCGTCTGGGCCACCAGCACCATCGCGGCGGCCCGACCAATATTCATGGCCAGCTCCGCCGTCAGCTCAATTCCGGCCACGCCGCGCGCGCCGTCGGTTCCAAATATTCTTCCCAAAACAATTCCTCCCCTGCCGGGCCGTTTATTTTACCCCGCAAGTTATTGATATGTTGCCGCATCTCAAAGTAAGCTAGTCTGGTCCGACTCAATTTGCGGAGAAATAAGGCCGAGATGCTGCGCAGCCTTGGCCGTTGTGCAGCGGCCGCGCGGCGTGCGCGCCAGAAAACCCAGCTGCATCAGGTAAGGCTCGTACACATCCTCAATTGTAATCGCTTCCTCGCCGGTGGCGGCGGCAAGCGTTTCAAGCCCGACAGGGCCGCCGTTATAATTTTCAATGATGACGGCGAGCATGCGCCGGTCGATGGCATCGAGCCCCAGCCGGTCGATCTCAAGCCTGGAAAGGGCGATATCCGCAATATCGCTGGTGATAATGCCGTCACCCATGACCTGCGCAAAATCGCGCACCCGCTTTAAAAGCCGGTTGGCAATACGCGGCGTGCCCCGCGCCCGGCGCGCCAGCTCGACGGCGCCCTTCTCCTCGCACGGAATAGATAAAATTTTGGCGCTGCGCGTGATAATATCGGTCAACTCTTCAGCATTATAAAGCTCAAGACGCATCTGCACGCCAAAACGATCGCGCAGCGGCGCCGAAAGCTGGCCCGCGCGGGTCGTCGCGCCGATGAGTGTAAAATGCGGCAGATCCAGCCGGATAGAGCGGGCCGACGGTCCCTTGCCGATCATGATATCCAGCTCAAAGTCCTCCATCGCGGGGTATAAAACCTCCTCTACCGCGCGGTTGAGGCGGTGAATTTCGTCGATGAACAAAATATCCCCTTCGCCGAGGTTGGTCAAAAGCGCGACCAGATCGCCCTGACGCTCAAGCGCCGGGCCGGAGGTGACGCGGATCTGCACGCCCATCTCGTTGGCGATAATCTGCGCCAGCGTCGTTTTGCCCAGACCCGGAGGGCCGTAAAACAGGGCGTGATCAAGCGGCTCCGCCCGGCGGCGAGCCGCTTCCAGGAATATTTTAAGGTTTTCCTTGACCTTGGTCTGGCCGATATATTCATCAAGGCTGCGGGGGCGCAGCGAAAGCTCGGTTTCGGAATCGAGCTGCGTATACTCCGGCGCAACGATGCGGTTTTCAAAATCGGTTTCATCGCTTCTGAGCAAGAAAAGACCTCCTTTTTCGGGTTATTGGGCGCGGGATATGGCCGCTTAGAACCGCGCCAGCTTTTTTAATCCGCGCTTGACCAGCGTTTCCACCGGCATGTCGTCGGTGCAGTCGGACAGGGCCCCGGCGGCCTCCGACTGGCTGTAGCCGAGTGCGGCCAGCGCGGCAATCGCCTCGCTGAGGTTGCCGCCCTTAACGGTCGAAGCCGAAACCGCCTCAAGCATCTTTGTATCGGCAGAGCCGAAGCCGCCGAGCTTGTCCTTTAATTCCAACACAATGCGCTGCGCCAGCTTGTTGCCCACGCCTGTCGAACGAGTCAGCGCCTTGGCATCACCCGAAGCGACGGCCAGCGCCAACTGGCCGGAAGTAAAATCGGAAAGCAGCGTTAACGCCAGCCTGGCCCCCACGCCGTTGACCGAGGTCAGCAGGCGAAAGCTTGCAAGCTCCTGCGCATCTGCAAAGCCGAAAAGATCGACCGCGTCGTCACGCACCGCCATATGGGTGAGCAAAAACACCTCGCTGCCTGTCGGCGGCAGGCACGAGAGCGTATTGAGCGACACGGCGCAGCGGTAGCCCACGCCGGCGCATTCCACTACGACGCCGCCCGGCTCGGCGAGCAAGAGCTTCCCTCTGAGTGAATAAATCATCGGCTCCTCCTGTTATTGTCGTTTAGCACCGCACGGCGCAGCGTCGATACCGACGCGCTGTGCGCGTGACAGATGGCGACGGCCAGCGCGTCGGCAACGTCGTCGGGCTTGGGACAGGCCTCAAGGCACAAAAGCCTGCGGGTCATATCCATAACCTGCCGCTTTTCGGCGTTGCCATAGCCCACCGCCGCCTGCTTAACCTGCATGGGATTGTATTCAAACGGCTCGACACCGTATTGCGCCGCCGCCAGCAGAATAACCCCTCTGGCATGCGCCACATAGATGCCGGTCGTCTTATTCTGAGAAAAGAACAGCTCCTCTATCGCCATCGCGTCGGGGCGAACCCGTTCGAGCAGCGCGCAGATATCGCGGTAGATGGCCTCGAGCCTTGCCTCAAACGGCACCTTGGACGGCGTGGTAATAGCGCCCGCCTCTATCAACGCAAAGCGGCCCCGCTCGTAAGAAACCGCGCCGCAGCCGACAATGGCATATCCGGGGTCTATGCCTAACACCACCACCGACCGTACCTCCCTTTGTTTTCCAAATGGGTATATCTGATTTATTATAGCATAGACAGCTCTTTCCAACAAGCAGTGAAGCGTCGTATTTTGATACCCGCGGCCATGCCTTTTGTAATGCTTGAAACGCCCCGTCGACAATGAGCCGGCGGCAAATATCCCGTGACAGCCAGGTGATTGAATTTAGCATTTACCACGGAAGGCCTGTAGCCCGCCGTGTTTTTGGCGGTTTTTCCGTCACGGCTATTTAAGGACGTTTTTATGCGCTGGCACGTCCGCACAATATTGGCGCCGTATCCGGCCGGAAACCACTTGCCCCAGCAGCGATATTTAATATTTACAAATTATTTTTATTGTGGCAAAATGAAGGTAATATTTTACAAAGGATGATGGACGTGCTATGTAAACACTGTGAAAAAGAGATTCCCGGAGACAGCAAATTCTGCCGGTATTGTGGTCAGGCGGTGGTACCGCAGCCTGAAAGCCCTGCGCAAGATGACCCAACAATACCGCAGTCCTCCGATAACATGACCACCCCCGCATCCCGTTGACGATCAGCCGCCTCAAAGCTCTAAAAAGCCGCTAGTCGTTGCCGCTGTTATGGTTGTGGCAATTTGCGCAGCATTCTTTTTCCATATGAACAAAAACCAGCCGGGAAATCTGCCGGTCAATCAGCCGGTCGCCGTGACTGTCTCGAACTCTGAATATAAAAACCGTATGCGCAGCCTGTACCCCCAGATGGAATATCACGGCAAGCAGATGGTTTTAGAGGCGCTCGATCATCCGAGCAGGACGATCTTCGCGTATGATCTGGACGCCTTTGCCAACGACGGCGTGCTGCTTACAAGCGTTGGTACCATAAAATATAAAGATGCGCAGGAAAAGGATATTGCCCAGAAATTTGAAGTGACATTCGTGACGAACAACGAGTCGCTCTATTATCTCGCGCTGAAGCTGGACGGCAAAATGGCCTATGACCGTACCAGCGCCGTAAACCGCGACGGCATTATAGTCGCCACCGACATGACATTTGAAGGCCGCGGCTACGGCGAAGTGATTCTTGACAATATCATTAACCCCGACAAGTGCACCAAAAATGCCGCCGCCTATAACAACGCCGAGGATGAAATAACGTTAGCCGAGTTTACCTCCATCGAGCTGGGCATGGATTACAGGGAGGTCTGTGCCACCATCGGCAGCGGCGGCGTTGAGAAATCCCGCGCCGCGCTGCTTGGCAGCGAAACCGCCATCTACATATGGGAGGGCGTTGGCGGCAAGGACGCAAGCGCAACGCTAACCTTCGTGGACGACCTGCTGATTGCGAAGGAACAAGAGGGCCTAAAATAAAAAACCAATAAAAAAATCCGCGTTGCCGGCCGAAATCGGCCCGACAATGCGGATTTTTTGTTGAGGCATCTCTACCTTCAGCCCACCGAAAGCGTCAAAGCAATATGAACCCCGTTCTTACCGTCGGATATTAATTGGGCTATCCACTTTTATATTGCTCAGCTCAATACTGCTCGCAAAATTCCCCGGTTGCGGCGTTCTCGACCGCCAGTCATACGTCAGCCGCGCTTCAACCGGCACCCATTTTCCGGTATCTTCATCCTTCATCAGCGCCCTGAATACCCCTTTTTGATGATAGGGTTCATTTGGCGTAACCGGCATATAATCTTCGGACGGCTCATAGCTCGATGCAACCATGATC
>JAEWMM010000246.1 GCA_023457175.1 Bacillota bacterium
CATCGACCAGTTGATCATATTGTACTCAAGCGCCAGCGAATAAGAGGCGATCGGTTTAATGGTCGAGCCGGGGTGGCGCACCGCGCTGGTGGCGCGGTTAAAGACGAGCGCGCCGGTCTTTTCACGGTTAGAGCCGACGATGGCTTTGATTTCGCCGTTAAAATCCAGAATAACGAACGCCGATTCGGGGTATTCTTCGTTGCGGATTTTCGGGAAGGTTTCAGGGTCGAGATATTTCTTTTCAAGATAGTCCTGCATTTCGGCATCGACGGTGGTATAAATTCTAAAGCCGCCGGTGCGCAGCGCTTCCTTCGCGCCCGATTCGGTATAGCCGGCCTTTTCAACAAGGTCGCGGCGCACCTCGTCGTATACGGTGTCGATAAACCAGTTCTGCACCGTGTCAAGCTTTTGGACATATTCGTCCTTTTTAAATACCATTTCCTGCGCAACAGCCGCTTCATATTCCGCGTCGGTCAGCATCGGGGCGCCGTCCGGGTGCGTCTGCTCGCGCATCATGCCCAAAACCATAAGCTGGCGGCTGCGGTTATCCTCAGGGTTCGAAAAGGGATTCCACTTGGTCGGATTCTGGGTAATCGCAATCAGCGCGGCCGATTCGGCCGGGGTCAGCTCCGAGACCTGCTTGCCGAAATAGAGGTTTGAGGCCGACTGCACACCGTTCTGGCCGTTGCCCAGCGCAATGGTGTTGAGGTAGGTCTCCAGAATCTGCTCCTTGGAATAATTTTTTTCAAGGTTGATGGCGCGGAAAATTTCACGCACCTTACGGCCCACGTCAAACTCGTTGTCGTTGGTTACGTTTTTAATGACCTGCTGTGTAATGGTGGAACCGCCGAACATATCCTGCGCAAAAGGATTGGCATAGTTGACAACCGCCGCCACCGTGCGCTTGATATCAATGCCGGAATGCGCCCAGAAGCGCTTGTCTTCAACGGCGACTGCCGCGTCCTTGAGACTCTGCGGAATATCCGAGTAGTCCACCCAGATGCGATTCTCGTTGTTTTGCACGCGTTGCAGCTCGAAATAGTCGTCACTGTTTTCTTTTTTGGCGTAGATGATGGTTGTAAAGCTCATTTTGACGTTGTCAAGCTCCACGCGGTCGCTGGCGTCCAGCGTGTTGAGGACATAAACGGTAAGTACCGACGCAACAATACAACCCGTTATGATGCCCACCATGATAATCACGGCAAAAAATTTGCCGAAGATGGCGAGCGGATTATAACGGGGCTTGCGTCGACGGCGTTTTGAGGGCCGTTTTTCTGATTGTCTGGTGTTTTCAACTGACACCAAATCACTCCTTTTTCTATTGCATGGCAAAAGCCAAACTGATATAGGCTGCATATCATGTTGATATCATAATCTGAATATCACCGCTTAGTATAGCACAAACAAAAGGGTTTGTGTACAGGTATTTTGCCCAAAAGTCTTGGGGCCAAAGCGCATACCGCGCCGTATTCGAGTCAACAATATTTTCGATAACAGCCTTATGGCATATAAAGGATATTCACCTGAGCTTGTCCGCGTTTATTAAAATTAACACAGGAGATGGTAGCTGTGAAGAAAAAAGTAAACTGGTTTGGCGTTACGGCGCTGGCAGTGGCTATATTGGGCGGCGGCGCTTTTGGTATTTGGGCAAAATTTCAGGCGCCGGATATTCCGCAGGCGGCAATGGATGTGGAATCAAACGTCAGCACCGAGCAAACGCCGCTTAAAGCCCGTTATCTGTTGACCGGATATCAGGGAAAGCTGGCGGTTTTTATGATCGGTAAAAAAGAACCCGAGCTGGTGTTTGACCGCTATCTGCACTATCTGCCCGACGTTGACCGCATGCGGCTTGAAGAGGGCATCGAGGTCTCGGATTATGCCGAGCTGCTGCAGCTTATTGAGGACTACACCAGTTGACATTATAGCGGAAGGATGCGCAGAGCGGTTTGCCCGCTCCGTTTGCCGCCGCTCTAATGCGCGAGGATATCGCCCATAATACAAAGTGGCAGATTTTCTTAAAAATGCTGCATAAAACCCTCTTTGTCATAACCTTTTGCCGCTTGAAAACAAATTGTAACCACTCTTTAATTTACAAAGGATGAATTCATGCGGCGGATGCGGTATCATAAAGCCATCAAATCAATTAAATGAGGAATGGCTGATGACCTTTAAATTTGCACATAATAATATCAATGTCTGTGATTTAGATGCCAGCATTGCGTTTTATAAAAAGGCGCTCGGACTAAACGAGATTCGCCGCAAGAACGCCGCAGACGGCAGCTTTACACTGGCGTTTCTGTCGGACGGCAGCAGCGAGCATCAGCTTGAATTAACCTGGCTGCGCGACCATACCGACCCTTACAATCTGGGCGAAAACGAAATTCACATTGCGTTTCGCACCGACGATTTTGAAGCGGCGCACGCGCTGCACAGCGAGATGGGCTGCATCTGCTACGAGAACAAGGCCATGGGTATTTATTTTATCAGCGACCCGGACGGCTACTGGCTTGAGATTCTGCCGCCCGAGCGCCATTGATACCAGACTTTCCGGTAAGAAGGCACTCTCCTAAAGCCTTCCTTACCTTCATAGACGGGGGCGCTCTCCATTTAAAAGCCCCCGCGTTCGTTCAAATTCTCCTTAAATACAGAGGCTCGCCGAAGCGGCGGGCCTCTGTTATTTTGTTGACCAAGCTTCCATTAAAAGCGGCCGTATCAAAGGCGGCTTTTGCGCCTTGCTTGTGTCCGGACATCAGCGGATGGCAGCCCGCTCCCGGCATCATCTAACAGGGCGTAAATTCTGCTTGCCGGTCTGCTGCAATTTTAATGAAAGATTGGTATAAGCCGGCATGATTCTCAGCCGCTGGGAATAGCCTGTTTAAAGGAGGGGATACCATTGACCGACCTGCTGCTTGAACGCGCCGCCGGCGCACTCTGGGGCCCGTTTACAATGGCTGTCATTTTGGGACTGGGTGGATACCTGACGGTAAAAACCCGGTTTTTTTCGCTCAGAAGTCTGCCGCAGGCGTTTAGAAACATCGTCGGTGATATTGGCGGAAAGCGCAGAGAGAAGCGCGATGTATCGGCATTTATGGCTATGAGCACCGCGCTGGGGGCCACGATGGGCACCGGCAACATCGTCGGGGTGGCCACCGCCGTAGTGGCGGGGGGGCCGGGCGCGGTCGTGTGGATGCAGCTTGCAGCCCTTGCCGGTATGATGATTAAATTTGCCGAGGTGGCGCTGGCCGTCAAATATAAAAGGCAGGGCGCGGGGCCGATGGGCTATCTGCACGCGCTGGGAAAACTGGGTGGCGTTCTGGCTTTTTTATTTGCCGCCAGCTGCGTGATGGCGTCGCTTGGCACCGGTAACATGACGCAATCCAATTCCGCCGCGCAGGCATTGGCGCATTTTTCGGTGCCGCCCATGCTGTGCGCCGTTGCGCTGGGGCTGTTTACCTGGGCGGCCACCGGCAGGGGCGTCAGGGGCATTATGCTGTTTTCGGCCTGGGTTGTGCCGGTTATCACCGTCGGCTATCTGCTGCTGTCGGCGGCGGCGGTCTGGCAGGGCAGGGCGGAGTTGCCCGGTGCGGTTGGCGAAATGTTTGCGCAGGCCTTTGGCCTGCGGGCGGCCGCGGGCGGAACCATTGGCTATACGGTGCGCAGCGCCATGCGCTTTGGTCTGGCGCGGGGTGTCTTCTCGAATGAAGCGGGCATGGGCTCAAGCCCCATCGCGCATTCGCAGTCGAATTGCTCAGATCCGGTGACGC
>JAEWMM010000247.1 GCA_023457175.1 Bacillota bacterium
CGGCCACCGTGTGGTCGGTAATCATTTCACCCGCCGAAATCAGTTCGGATGAGGAATTAAATAAAATTGCGGATTTCCTTGCGCCGCTTTTAGCGGTTGACCGTGAGAGAATTATTCAGCGGGGACAAAAAAGATCAAGCTATTACGAAATTATTAAGCAGCGGGTCGAAAAGGAAGAGGCCGATAAAATTATGGCCTTTTCGCTGGACAATAAACTGAGCTGTATCCATCTGATTGAAAACAGCAAGCGCTATTACCCCTATGGCAGTCTGGCCTCCACCGTGCTGGGCTTTACCACCAACGACAACACCGGCGCTTACGGGCTGGAGTCTAAATACGAAAAGGTGCTCTCGGGCACGCCGGGTATGGTTGTCTCTGCCAAGAACGCCAAGCGCGGCAACATGCCGTCCTCCTACGAGCGGCAGTACGAGCCGGTGGACGGCAACTCGCTGGTACTGACCATCGACGAGGTGGTGCAGCACAGCCTTGAGCGCCATCTTGAGACGGCGGTCATCGAGCACAACGTACATAACCGCGCGACCGGCATCGTCATGGACGTTAACACCGGCGCCATTCTGGGCATGGCCACCAAGCCGGACTTTGACCCGAACCAGCCCAACGAAATCTATGACAAAAGAGTACGCGCTCAGGTTGAAAACTTTGCCGGCGACCCGGCGGTGGCGGCAAGGCTGGCGTCGATAACCGATGCCAACGAGCGTGCCAAGGCGTTGGAAGAAGCCCGCAAGGAGGCGCTTGGCAAGGCGCAGTTTGAGCAGTGGCGCAACAAGGCGATCTCCGACCCCTACGAGCCGGGCTCGGTATTTAAGGTCATCACCTCGGCCATAGCGCTAGATTTGAATGTCGTTAAGCCGACGGGGCAGTATTTTACCTGTCCGGGCTTTCACATCGTCGCCGGACGGCGCAAGGCCTGCTGGAAGGCGGCCGGTCACGGCACCATCAACTTTACCGAGGCGGTTAAATTCTCCTGCAATCCCGCGTTTATGATGGTGGGCGCGCTGATCGGCCCCCGGAATTTCTACGATTATTTTGACCGCTTCGGCCTTCGGGAAGCCACCCGCATCGATTTGCCGGGCGAAGCGGACGGCATCTTTTACGACTATGCAACACTTTCCAAAGAGTCGGGCGAGGAGCTGGCCTCCTCCGCGTTCGGCCAGACCTTCAAGGTGACGCCGATACAAATTGTCTCGGCGGTATCAGCCGCGGTTAACGGCGGCAGGCTGATGCAGCCCTATGTCGTCAGTCAGGTGCTCGACCCTGAGGGCAACGTCATTTCCACCACCGAGCCGATACTTAAGCGCCAGGTCATCAGCGAGGAGACCTCAAAGGTGCTCGGCGGCATCATGGAGCATGTGGTCGGCGACGCGGACGGCTCAGGCCGTTACGCCTATGTGCCCGGCTACCGTGTCGGCGGCAAAACCGGTACCAGCGAAAAGCTCGACGCTAAAGAGGACGGCGAGGTCACCAAGCGAATCTCCTCCTTTTTGGGCGTCGCGCCCTCCGATAATCCGCAGATCTGCGTGCTGGTTATTCTTGACGAGCCGCACATGCAAAATGTTTACGGCTCTATTATTGCGGCCCCGGTCGTCGGCGCCATCATGGCCGATGTGATGCCCTACTTGAGCGTCGAGCCGCAGTATACCGAAAAGGAGCTCGCAGAGCTGGAGGTGGAGGTGCCCGCGCTCTCCGGACAGATGATTCACGACGCCATCGCACAACTAACAGCCAAGAGTCTTAAATATAAAATGGCCGGAGAAGGCACAACGGTGACGCGTCAGCTTCCCGCCGCCGGAGAGGTTTGCCCCAAAGGCAGCACGGTCATACTCTATACAGACCAAGCCGCTCAGAGCGGCAGCATCGCCGTGCCGAATGTATTGGGTATGTCGGCGCAGCAGGCAAACCGCACACTGCTCAACGCGGGGCTGAATATCCGTCTCGCGGGGGATGGCGTCGAAAACGCCCAAAGTATGGCCGTCAGCCAGGAGCCCGCCCCCGAAACGATGGTGGAGGAGGGCGCCGTGATCACCGTCACCTTTGCGGCGCCCGGCTAAAAAAGACGTCTCTGCAGGCAGCTTTTGAAAGGAGAGATGCGCGATGAAGCTTTCTCAATTGTTCAATGACGTAAAAACCGGCGCGCCGTTGCCCGATATTGACGTCGGGCACGTCTGTGCCGATACGCGGCAGGTCTCGCCGGGCGCGGTGTTTTTCTGCTTAAACGGCTTTACGCACGACGGGCACGATTACGCTAAAAAAGCGTTGGAGCTGGGCGCCGCCGCCGTGGTGACCGAGCGCGATCTGGGACTGGGCGAGCAGCAGATTCTGACGCCCGACACCCATGCGGCCTATTCGTTTTGCTGCGCAAATCTGTTTGGCAACCCGCAGCATAAAATTAAGCTGGTCGGCGTCACCGGCACCAACGGCAAAACAACGGTGACCCACCTGATACGCGACGTGCTTGAGGGGTTCGGCCATAAAACGGGCCTGATCGGCACGATAGAAACCGACGTGGGCGGCATGCATTTCCCCGCAAAATATACGACCCCTGAACCGCTGACCTTCTATTCGCTGCTCGACCAGATGGTGCAGGCCGGGTGCGAATACGCCGTGATGGAGGTTTCTTCCCACGGGCTGGATCAAAAGCGGGTCGCAGCCTGCCGCTTTGCGGTGGGCGTATTCACAAATCTCACGCACGACCACCTCGATTACCACAAGACGATGGAGGCATATTATCAGGCAAAAAAAAGCCTGTTTGCACTGTGCGACGAGGCGGCGGTCAACATCGACGACCCCTACGGCAGACGGCTGCTTGACGAAATAGGCGGTACGGCCAAAAGCTTTTCCACCAGACTCGACGAGGCGGATTATACGGCCAAAAGCATCGCCATGCGCGCCGACGGCACGTCGTTTGCGTTTGTGGGCAGCGGGCTGATTGCGCGGGTCAAGTTCCCGGTGCCGGGCGAGTTCTCGGTCTCAAACGCCATGGCGGCCATTGCGGCCTGTCTGGCGCTGGGGCTGGATTTACAGAAAACGGTGGCGCTCTTAGGCGAAAGCCGCGGCGTACCGGGCCGGTTCGAGGTGCTTGACACCAAAACGCCCTATACCGTCATCCGCGACTATGCCCATTCCCCCGACGCCATCGAAAAGATTTTGCAAGCGCTGCGGGCGGTGACCGACAAAAAGATTATGATACTGTTCGGCTGCGCGGGCAACCGCGACCGTAAAAAGCGCCGCTTAATGACCGAGGCGGCCGCAAGGCTGGCCGATTTTGTGGTGCTGACCTCCGATAACCCGAGAAGCGAGGACCCGCTGCAAATTATCGAGGACGCAAAGCCCGGACTGCTTGAGCACAATGTGCCCTACATCATCATTCCCGACCGCTATGAGGCGATTAAATGGGCGCTTAAAAACTGCGCGCCGGGAGACACGCTGCTGCTGGCGGGCAAGGGGCACGAGGATTATCAGGTGCTGGCGCACGGAACCATTCATTTTGACGAACGTGAAATTGTCGCCGAGCTGCTGGAAAAACAAACGGAGGAATAAAATCGGTGCAAAAGCTAAAGCTGTCGCAGATTGCCCGGATACTGGGCACAGATATATCCTATGACGCAGATATTTGCGGGGTTGTGACCGATTCGCGCCAGGCAAAAACGGGCACACTATTTGTCGCCATTTGCGGCGAGAGTCTGGACGGCAACCGCTTTGCTGCTTCGGCGCTGCAAAACGGGGCCGAGGCCGTTGTGGTCAGCACGCTGTTTGAGGGTGTCGACCCTAAACGGGCCATCGTCGTTCCCGACACCAAGCGGGCGTTAATAAAAACCGGCGGGCTGTACCGCCGGCGGTTTGACATTCCGTTTGTCGGCGTGACGGGCAGCGTGGGTAAGACCACAACCAAGGAGTTTATCCACACCGTGCTCAGCATCCAATACCGCACCCATAAGAATGCGGGCAACCAGAATAACGAGATTGGCGTGCCAAACACGCTGTTCGCTCTGGAACCGACCCATGAAGCAGCCGTCATTGAGATGGGCATGTGCGGCCTTGGCGAAATACGCGACCTGACCACCGAGATTCGCCCCTCGGTCGGCGTTATCACCACCATCGGCGTCTCGCATATTGAGCAGCTTGGCAGCCGTGA
>JAEWMM010000248.1 GCA_023457175.1 Bacillota bacterium
CTCTTTCCGCTATTCATCAGCATGTTTAGCGCCAGTCCGTCTGCATCCTCTTCCTGTACTACTGCTTTATCCAAGACTGGTATTCGGTAAGACCGCTTGGCCGTCAGGGGCATCCAACGCGGCGGTCATTCCCTGATCTGCTGCATAAAGCGGGCGAAATCCCGCGCGGCGGGGGAGAGATGGGCGTCCTTCTTATAATAGAGCGTAATACTGCGCACGACGTTGAGATCATCAATTTTGTAGAAAAAAAGCTTGTCGGTCGGTTCAACATAATGGGTAATCGCGTTGCGGTTAAAGGCGACGCCATAGCCGTTTGAGGCGACGTAATAAGAGGTGAGCATCTGGTCGAGATACATTTTAACATTGGGTGAAAAGCCCGCATTCCGGCACATTTTAAGGGCGCGTTGGTGCATGTCGTTCCCTTTTTTCAGCAGCAGAAAATCCTCGTTTTTAAAATGACCCAAATCGGTTTTAGGGCAGTCCGCTTCATAAAAACGGCCGTCGCACACCTCCTCAAAGGTCAGGCGGCAGTCTTTAAGCTGCGCGTTGATCGCGTAATGGGCCGGCACCACCAATACGATATGCTCCTCGCCCATCGGCTGGCCGACAAAGGCGCCGCTGTCCATGGGGTCCACATCCAGAATAAAATCGACGACGCCTGATTGCAGGCACTGGGTCAGATCGCCGGTGTTGCCCTCTAAAATGTTGACGGTGCAGTTGGGGTGCTGCTCTTGGAACAGAGCCGCAAGCTCGGGCAGCACATGCGCACAGAAAAAGGCCGCGCCTCCCACGCTGATGCTGCCGGAATGATTGACCGACAGCTCGGAGAGCTGCTGCTGGAGTTCTTTTTCCACCGCCATAACCTTTTCGACGGCATGAATATAAGCCCGCCCGGCAGCAGTCAGCCCAATAGGGTTTGTGCTGCGGTCAAAAAGCGGCATGCGTATTTGAGATTCAATTTTTTTAACCTTGTTGCTCAGCGCGGGCTGTGTAATAAACAGCCGCTGGGCCGCTTTGGAGAAGCTGAGCTCCTGATAAACGGCATATACATATTCCATGTCTCGCAGCATGTTCTGTTCCTCCGTCGGTTACTGCTTTTATTGTACTCCTTTTTAGGAATGTTCGCAACGCTGGTCATCGTTGGATATTTCAAATTAATCATGTTGTTATATTGTTTTTAGAATTTTACAGTGCGGCCGCCTTTTGATACAATATTCTCATAGAAAAGCTCTGCTGCCGCACAGCAGCAAGGAGGAGTAGCGCATGGATTATATCACCGAGAAATTTAAAAAGCTGGGCGTTGACACTGCCCCGGGGCAAGAGACCCAACAAAAGCAAGAGGAATTACCCGCCAAGGGTGAGAATATTCCCGGTACGCCGGTAGATTTTTCGCACGGCGATGTCGATGCTTTTACGCCGACGCCCGGCACGCTTGAGACCTTTGTCGAGGGCGTTAAAGCCGGCGGAAAGCAGGCCTACACCGAATACCGCGGCAAGGCCGATATCCGAAAAGATCTGGCCGAAAAGCTCGCAGCCTTTTCCGGCGCGCCGGTAGACGCCGACAGCGAAATTATCCTCACGCCCGGCACGCAGGGCGCGCTGTTTCTCGCCATGGGCGCTCTTGTGGGAAGAGGCGATAAGGTGGCCATTATTGAGCCCGACTATTTTGCCAACCGCAAGCTGGTGGAATTCTTTGATGGTACGCTTTTGCCGGTGCAGCTGTGTTATAATGATGTTGAACGCTATTCGGGGCTTGACCTCGCCGGGCTCGAAGCCGCCTTTAAAAACGGCGCGAAGGTGTTTTTATTCTCGAACCCCAACAACCCGACCGGTGTCATTTATTCCCCCGAGGAAGTAGCCGCTATCGGTCGCCTTGCCAAGCAATATGATGTCGCAGTTATTGCCGACGAGCTTTACAGCCGTCAGATATTCTCCGACACGCTGTCCTACACCCATCTGCGCGCACTGCCTGAGCGGCCCGAAAGGCTTGTTACCATCATCGGCCCGTCCAAGACCGAGTCGCTGAGCGGCTACCGCCTTGGCGTCGCCTACGGCTGTGCCGACATCATTACCCGCATGGAAAAGCTGCAAGCCATTGTCTCGCTGCGCGCAGGCGGCTACAGCCAGGCGGTGTTCAAGAACTGGTTTGCCGAGCCCGAGGGCTGGATGACCGAGCGGGTGCGGCAGCATCAGGTGATCCGCGACGCGCTGCTCGCCATTTTCAGGGCCTGCCCGGGCTGCTCGGCGCGCACCACTGAGGCCGGCAGCTACGTTTTTGTTACCGTCCCCGCGCTTGAAGTTACCATGCTGCAGTTTATTAAGCTTTTGCGCGCACAGGCCGCCGTGACGGTCACGCCCGGCATCGAGTTCGGGCCGCAGTTTACGCAGAGCTTCCGCATGAATTTCTCGCAGGATCACAAGGCCGCCGTGGCGGCGGCATACCGCATTGTCACGATGATTGAGCGCTACCGCGCATAAAGGAGAAAATAAAGATGGCAATCTACAAAAATATCGGGTTTTTAGGCTGCGGCAAGATCGGCGGCACCATGCTCGACAGCTTAGAAAGCTTTGAGGACACATCGGTTTCATTTGTGCAGGCACTGGATTTTGCGTCTGAGGGCAGGGCGTTTCCGGTCGTAACCGCACAGGATGAGGCGCTGCTCGAAAAGACCGACCTCGTGGTCGAAAGCGCCACCGCCAATGTGCTTAAAGCAAACTTTGACAGCATAATCAAGCACTGCGATGTGATGATTTTTTCGGTGACGGCCTTTGCCGATGAGGCGTTTGAGCGCCACGCCAAGGCGCTGGCGGCGCAATACGGGCGTAAGATCTATCTGCCGCATGGCGCCATTCTCGGCGTTGACGGCATTGCGGACGGCAGCGCGTTGCTGACCGAGGTGTCAATTGTAACAACCAAAAGCCCCCAGAGCTTGGGACGCAGCGACACCGAGCGTACCGTTGTCTGCGAATGCAGCACCCGCGAGGCCTGCGCGCTCTACCCCCGCAACGTCAATGTACATGCGACGGTTGCGCTGGCCGGCATCGGCTTTGATCGTACCCGTTCGGTTGTCGTCTCCGACCCGGCGGTCAACACCAACACCCATGTCATTGACCTTAAGGGTGACGGTATTCATTTCTGCCTTGAGATCAGCAGCTTTTCTACCGGCGGCGTCACGGGTAAATATACCCCCTATTCCGCCTGCGCTAGTCTGGCGCGCGTACTGGGTCAGGGCGGCCCGTTCAGATTTGTTTAACTCCTCCCCCTA
>JAEWMM010000249.1 GCA_023457175.1 Bacillota bacterium
CAACGCCGTGGCGCTGTTGGAAGAAAACCGCAGGCAGATGTCCTTCAAAATCTGCCGTTCGCTCCGCCAGAGCGACAATGAATCAAGAATAAGCGCCACGGTATTTTATTTCCCTCCCCTTTTGTGCATCAGATACCAAGACAGCAGGCTGCAAAGCCCGGTAAACAGCAGCAGTATCAGTGCCGATGCAAAGGCGGCGGGAATGTCGCCCTCAAGCACCGACTGATATAGTCCCACGGCCAGCGTCGCGCCTGAGGAGGTGAAATAGCGCAGCCAGCCGTCGGAGGGCATCGCCTTGCCCACCCCCGCGGTCAGCAGCAGCGCCGCCGACTCGCCCGCCGTCTTCGCCGCGCACAGCACCGCCGCCGACGTCAGTCCGCTTTTAGCAGCGGAAAAGACAATGTCCAGCAGCATTTCAGATTTGGTTGCCCCCAACGCCAGCGCCGCTGCCGAGAGCTTATCGTCCACAGCGGATAACGCCGAATGCGCCGCGCCCGCCGCCACCGCAAACAGCATGACCGCCATGGTCAGAATACCCGACAGCACCGAATAACGCAGCCGCATAAGCTGCGAAAACACCAAGAAACCAAACAGGCCATACACTGCCGACGGAACGGCTCGCAGCGCGCCGAGAATGGTTTCAATCATCCCGGCAACGCGGCTGCCGCGGCCATAATAGAGCAGGTAGACCGCGCACAGAATTCCGGCGGGCATCGCCAGCAGCAACGCGCATCCGCAGATGACCGCTGTGTTGACGATCTGCGGCAGCAGACCGGCTGTTCCGGCAGCCGTAACGACGTGCCCTTGCAGCAGGCTGGCAAACCGCTCCGCCAGCGCCGCCAAACCAAACCGCAGCACTAAAAGGGCCACAGCAGCCATTAAAATCAAACAGATTGCGCCGCATACGAACAGAACCAGCCTTCGGGCAAGCTCGGCTATGTATCTATACATGAACATCACCACCATGGGTTCATACTGAGACCAGACAGACGGGCGGGCGGATTTTCCGTCAGGGACGCGGGGGACAGCCTGCTGCCCGCCGACGATAAAAAACGGCGCGAAGCGAAAAGCTGCCATAAAGAGAGCGCAGCTTTTAGTCGCCGTCGGTGTAAGAATCCAACCGCTTGAGCAGCCCTTCCGACAGCAGCGCAACAGCCAACAGCACCAGACCGATGACAAATAGCGCCCCCCGGTGCGCGCCCCCGGCGTACCCCATCTCCAGCACCATGCCGGGGGCCAGCAGCCGCGCGCTTTTAAAGAGCGCGGGCATGCGCACGACATTGCCAGAAACCAGCAGCACCGCCATCGCTTCACATAGCGCGCGCCCGACACCGGCCACCCCGTTCTTGACAACCTGCCGCCGGATAGCAGGCAGCTCGGCGTAAAACACCGTTTGCGTTACGCTGGCTCCCAGCGCGCGCGAGGCGTCGTCCACCCGCGCGCCCGCGTGTTCCAGCGCGTCGAGGCAGCCGACAAACAAGTTGGGCAGCAGCATGGTCGCCAGCACCAAAATAACGGTAAAAAGCGAGGCGCCGCCGCTTTGCGCCATCTGCCGGGGCAGCAGCCTCAACAGCCCCGGCATGAGCACCGTCAGCCCCAAAAGCCCGAAGATGACCGACGGCAAGCCGCATAAAATCAACCCAAGCTGGCGCACGCCGCTCTTAAACGCTCTGGGGAACATATTTTTGGCGCACGCCGCACCCAGCAGCGCCAGCGGCAGTGCCAAAACCACCGCGCCACCGCAGGCCACTGCCGAGCAGGCCAGCATAGCCATAATGCCGTATTCCTCCTGTTGCGGTGACCAGCGGGTTTTAAATATAAAGCTGACGCCGAGCTGGTGCAGCGCAGGCAGCGCCCCCATTACAAGAAATGCGACGATACCGGCAGCCGTGAGAACGCCTAATACGGCGCACAGGTATACTCCGGCATCAAACAGGCGGGCGTGAGCGCAGCGAATGCCCTGACGCCGCCTCATGACACGCCCCCCGCCACCGGCTCGGACGGCAGCATGCCAAGCGACCGGATAACCCGCCGCCCCGCCGCTCCGGTGGCATAATCGAGAAAATCCATCACTTCGCTGCGGCTTTCACCGATGCGCGTGCAAAGCCAGAACCCGCGTGAAATGGGGTAGTTGCCTGAACGCACCGTCTCTTCACAGGGGAATACTCCGTCGACCGAAAGCTGCTTGACCGACGCGTCAATATAATCAAACGAGAGATAACCGATCGCCCCCGGCGCTGCCGAGACGGCGGTGCGCAGCATACCCGTCTCGCTGTGCTCCTGACTGTGTAAAGCGGGCGTTATAAGGCCAACGGCCGACTCAAACGCGCTGCGGGTACCTGATCCCGCCTCACGCCCGACTACGACAATCGGCATTTTCTCCCCCCCGAGCTGCGACCAGTCGGTGATCTTTCCGGCGTAAATGTCGCGCAGCGTACGCATGGGGAGATCGGCAACCGGGTTGGACGGGTGCACCGCAACCGCAATGGCGTCGAGCGCCACCAAACGGCTGTCGATGCCTGCCACCTCCTGTGGCGTCAGCGCGCGTGAGCAGCTGGCGATGTCGCACACCCCTTGCCGCAGCGCTTGCAGGCCCAGCTCGGTGCCGCCCAGCTGCGGTTGCACCCATCCGTTGCGGGTGCTGTTATAGTCGTCGCTCAATGCGCCCAGCATCCTGCCCATACAGGTGGAGCCCGCAATGACCACCCGCGCCTGTGTCGGCTGCCCGTTCTTGGGCCATCCTACAAAAGCCAGCGCCGCCGCCATAAGAACGCATGATAAGATAAACGCACGGCGTTTGCGCCGCATTCGCATCACCCCCTGTTTAAATATGGTTATGCGGCGCAAAAGAAAAATAGAAAAGACCCGCGTCCGTCAAGCTTAACGGGCGCGGGCCTTGGTATAAGATTTAATTATGCGATGGGCTGAACGCTGCCCTGATATTTTTCGAGCATGAAGTCGGTAACTTCCTTGCTGTGCAGCACCTCAACCAGTGTCTGGATGGCGGCGTTGTCCTTATCCTCGGGACGGACGGCGATGATGTTGGCATAGGTCAGCGCACTTTCACCGTTGGGGTCCTCGGTGACCAGCACCGTGCCGTTGACACCGGCGGCAATCGCGTAGTTGCCGTTGATGACAGCGAAGTCAACGTCCTTAAGGGCCGAAGGAATCTTGTCGGCATCCAGCTCGACGAGCTCAAGCTTCTTGGGGTTTTCGGTCACGTCGAGCTTGGTGGCCTCGTAACCGACGCTGTGATCAACCTTGATCAGGCCCTGAGCCTCCAGCAGGTAAAGCGCGCGGGCTTCGTTGCTGCCGTCGTTGGGAATCGCCACCTGCGCGCCGTCGGCAATAGCGGCCAGATCGGAGGCCTTGCCGGGGTAGATGCCCAGCGGCTCGTAGTGGATATTTGCGGCGCTGACAATGTCGGTGCCGTTCTGCTGGTTAAAATACTCAAGATAGGGGTAATGCTGGAAGTAGTTCGCGTCAAGATCTCCCTGATCCAGCGCGGTGTTGGGCAGAACATAATCATCAAACACGGTAATTTCGAGCTTGATGCCCTGATCAATGAGCAGCGGGGCCGCAAATTCCAGCACCTCGGCGTGGGGGGCGGCGGTTGCGCCGACCTTCAGCACGGTCAGCTCGACGGAAGAAGAGGATGCGGCAGGCTCGGACGAGGGGACGGAGGAGGATGCGGGCGCGGAGGAAGCAGCACCATTCGAGCAGGCGGCAAGCGCCAGTATCACTGCAACAGCAGAAAATAATTTTTTCATGTTTAATTCTCCTTTTTTGTTTGCGTTTTAAAATTCAGACCAGCCCGCTGCCAAGATGTGCACCCCCTGGCTTTGAGCGCTTATCTATCGTAAACAGAAATTATCTGTTACGTTTGTCTACTTTGGCGGCGGCAAAATTGAAAATGCCCTGAATAATACAGACCAGAATGACCAGCAGCACGACGGTCATGTACATGACGGCGGGGTTAAACCGCTGAAAGCCGTAGCTGTAGCCAATTTTGCCTAAGCCCCCGGCGCCGACGGCGCCCGCCATCGCGCCGTAGCCGATGAGCGTGATGGTCGTGATGCTCAGACCCCGGATAATGCCGGGGATGCTCTCACCGATGAGCACCTTGGTAATAATCTGAAAATTGGTCGCGCCCATACAGCG
>JAEWMM010000250.1 GCA_023457175.1 Bacillota bacterium
CCTTACGAGGGACGAAGCCGGCATGCCTGACACGGCCGGGGGCCGCGTCGAAATTGCTAAAAAAATTATTGCGCGCTGCGAGCAGGCGGGCATTCCGCGCGAGGATGTGATCATCGACTGCCTGACCATGACGGTGGGAGCGGATCAGCGCAATGCGCAGATTACGCTTGAGGCGGTACGCCGCGTGCGTGCGCTGGGTGTTAAAACTGCGCTGGGCGTCTCGAATGTCTCATTCGGTCTGCCCCGGCGCGACCTTGTAAACCGCACGTTTTTCACGTTGGCGCTGCAAGCCGGGCTGAACCTGTCGATTATTAACCCCGCCGATGCGGGCATGATGGAGGCGCTCGCGGTCTTCCGTATGCTGTTCGGCCATGACGCCAACGGCGAAGCGTATATTGGCCGATTTGCGCAAACAACCGCTCAGCCGGCACCCGCCGCGTCGGAAAAGCATGTGCAAGGCAACGTCTCAGCGGCGATTCACGCCGGTTTAGAGCAGCAGGCGGCACAGGCCGCGCGCAGCCTGCTGGAATCCACGACGCCGGAAGCGCTGATTGCCGATGTTCTAATCCCGACGCTGGACGATGTCGGCAAGCGCTATGAGAAAAACGAAATTTTTCTGCCGCAGCTTATCCGCTCGGCCGGGGCGGCCAAGGCCGCTTTTGATGTGGTGCGCGAGCAGATAGCCGCTTCCAAGTCCGAGCAGGCCGACCGCGGCACCATCGTGCTGGCAACAGTCCACGGAGATATTCACGATATCGGCAAGAATATTGTGCGCGCCGTGCTTGAGAATTACGGCTACCGCATCATTGATCTTGGCCGCGACGTTGCGCCTGCCACCGTCGTCGAGGCCGTTAAATCTGCCGGCGCCACGCTTTGCGGCCTCTCGGCCCTGATGACCACGACGCTGCCCGCCATGGAGGAAACCATCAAGTTGTTGCACGCACAGTGCCCCGCCTGCCGCGTGGTTGTTGGCGGCGCGGTGCTTACCGCCGATTATGCCGCCGCCATAGGCGCGCATTATTATGCCAAAGATGCTTCCGCCACCGTTGCGGCCGCTAAAATTGTCTTTGGTTCATAAAAATTTATAAAAATGGTCTTGCCGCTGCTTTTTTATGTTTGTGATTGACTTTTTTCGAGCATTGAGCTATAATATTTAAGCTTGGTCAAGCATAGCTTATACGCTTTGCAGCGGCAAGTATGCCAATTGAATATGGAGTGGTATCGAAGTGGTCATAACGGGGCGCACTCGAAATGCGTTTGCGAGAAATCGCACGTGAGTTCGAATCTCACCCACTCCGCCAAAAGGGCTCTAAAGCCCACGCAGGGAGTCATCAAACGATGACTCCCTGCGCTTTTGTTCGATTATTAGGTTGTTCTGCTGTACTCATATCGTATTAGATTACATCTAAGATAAATTTGTAAAATTGACATCAGAGGTGTTCATTATGAAATGCTATTACCATGAAACAGCCGGCGCTGTGGCTGCATGCCAGTATTGCGGCAAATTTTTGTGTAAAACATGTGCTGGCACGTATACGCCATGCTTATGTGAAGAATGTTTTAAGATACAGTGCGATGCGGTTGAAAAAGGTTTAAAACAAAAGAAAACTTCTGCTTTAATTGACACACATGTTGAATTCTTTAAAGCTATTATAATTGGGCTTGTAACTTCTTTTGTTCTGACTTCGTTTTTTGGTGCGATGGGCAGTAGGGAAAATATCCATATTGTCGAAAGTATTATGTTTTTCTTTGTTCCTTTTGGATGGATGCTGTTAACACATTTAGAGCGATGGTTTCCGTATACAATTATGAGTTTGCCTATTTTCGGCGCCTACATATTTATTAAGTTCTGCTTCTCTGTGATATTGGGGTTTCCCTATTTCATGTTTATAGTTATCAAATATTTTTTTAGGTTAATACGTATAAACTTTTTCCATAGCTAGCCCTTATCCGTATCTTTTTTGCCTTCTAATACTTCAATAACCTCAGAATCGGCACAGGAGATATACTGTTCTTCGCATTCGCGCTGGGCTGCAATCAAAAGGTTGATTGCATTTTCGGAGGCACTGAACATTTTCAGATACATTTTTTTATAGTCCGGCATCATATTCACCTCAAGGTATATTTTAGAATAATTTGTTCTTAATTATACTGAACATGGTGATAAAAATGGAGCGATACGAAAGAATTCGAAGCTTGCGTGAAGACGCGGACCTCACACAGGAGAAGGTTGGCAAGGCAATCAACGTGCCTCAGCGCACCTACGCCTATTATGAAAGCGGACAGCGGATGGTTCCGCCGCAGGTTTTGTGCGCTTTGGCGGACTTTTACGGTGTGAGTGTGGACTACATTCTCGGGCGAACCCACAATAAAAAGGCCAACTGATAGCTTACAGCGACATGGATTAAAACGCCATGCCGCTGTTTTTCCTTAAAAGAAAAGCGCGGATTTGGCATTACGCCTCATCCGCGCTTTTCTCATTTCCCGCTAACAGTCCAAGGACTTGAAGCGCAGGCTCTGAATCGGAAATATACAGTTCCTCGCACTCCTGCTGGGCGGCAACTAAAATATTGGCCGCCTGCTCCGACGCGCGAAACATTTTGAAATACAATTCTTTATAGTCCGGCACGGCACTCACCCCATAAGTCTATATTAGCCTGAAACAGGTTAATAGTCAATAATCTGTTTCAGGTTATGGGATACTGGGCTCGAGGTGATTTCTGTGCACAATCGGTTGAGAGATTTGCGTGAAGATGCGGATTTAAACCAAACGCAGATTGCAAAGTATCTAGGTATGTCACAAACCGGATACTCAAAATATGAAACAGGCGAAAATGACATTCCAACTCAGGTACTTATAAAGCTTGCGCAGTATTATAAAACTAGTGTGGACTATATTCTTGGGTTGAGTAATGACAAAACGCCCTACAAAAAGTAAGTACAGCGGCATAGAGTACAACCTCTATGCCGCTGTATTATTATATTACTAAAACAATATCCCTTTAACAGTGCTGTACTTATATATCCAACCATATTGCTTCGTTTATAACTGCTCCCGCTGTACTTCACACGAGCAAACTTATTTGATATACTAAAACTGCTTGATTGCTTGAAAAGGGGGTGAGGCCATGCAGCGAAATTATATCCGCAGTGTTCGGCTTAAAATGCCGGTGGATGAGAACTCCTACCTGCACAGCCTGCCGGCCGTGCGCCATCTGTCGCAGATAGAAGCGCTGACTAAAACCCACGGACGGCACGAGGCCGCCTTTTTAAACCGCGCGTGGGAGGATGTTCTGGCAGCGGATATCGTCATTGACCCGGCGATCGAACGGCTGCGGCATGCCCTGCATACAGAGGAGTCGCGCCCATGAGAATTATCATATCCCCCGCAAAGAAAATGAATACGGATACCGACAGTCTGGCGTTTGACGCGCTGCCGCGCTTTTTGCCCGAAGCGGACATGATAAAGTGCGCGCTACAGCGCATGCACCCTAAGGAGTTACAGCGGCTTTGGAACTGCAACGACGCCATTGCCGCCCTCAATATACAGCGCCTGTACAGGATGACGCTTGAGAAAAACCTGACCCCTGCCATTCTCGCCTATGAGGGTATTCAATATCAATACATGGCGCCCGGCGTCTTTGAGGATGGACATTTTGACTATATATCCAGACATTTGCGCATTTTATCCGGCTTTTACGGGCTGCTGCGCCCTCTCGACGGCGTAACGCCCTACCGCCTTGAAATGCAGGCTAAGCTCGCGGTCGGCGACTGTAAGGATCTCTACGCCTTTTGGGGTCGTAAGCCGGCTGACCAGCTTTGCAGCGAGACGGATTTTATTCTGAACCTTGCCTCCAAAGAGTACAGCCGGGCGGTGGCTGCCCATCTGCCCGAAGGGGTGCGGTTTATATCCTGTGTTTTTGGGGAATGGCAGAAAGGCAAGCTGATTGAAAAGGGTACCCTGTGTAAGATGGCTCGGGGGCAGATGGTGCGTTTTTTGGCGGAGCACAACGTCACCACCGCCGGGGGCATCCAAGCTTTTAACCAACTGGGGTACGCTTATGCCCCGTCGCATTCCACCGATGATACGCTGGTGTTCATCAAGGCCTGAGCTTTTGCCCTTGCGCCGATAGGTATCGGTATTCAGAAAACAGCCTTACCGCGTCTATATAATAAACGGCAGGCGCAGCATTGAAAACCGCGCGTCGCACTAAGGACCTGTAAACTATTTTTATAAGGAGGAACCCCCTATGAGCCTGTTATTCGAACCGCTTAAGCTTCGGGACCTGACCGTCAAAAACCGGATTGCCGTTCCGCCGATGGTGGTCTACCACTGGGCGGATGACACCGGCTATGCGACCGACCGGCAGGTTGATCATTACCGCGCATTGGCTCAGGGCGGCGCCGGGCTGATTATTCAGGAGGCCACCTGCGTTACCAGACACGGTCGGCTTGCCGATTCGCAGCTGGGCATCTGGGAAGAGGGTCAGGTTGAGGGGCTTAAAAGAATTACCGATGCCGTACACCAATACGGAACGCCTATTTTGGTCGAGATACACCACGCCGGCGTTTTCGGCTTTATGGCCGATACCGTCTGTCCCAGCGACATCACCTGTACCGTCAAGGGCGAAACAAAACAAGCGCGCGCGCTGACGCTCGTAGAGCTGCACACTTTGCAGCAGGCGTTTGTAGATGCCGCCGTGCGGGCGGCACGCGCCGGCTACGACGGGGTGGAGCTGCACGCCTGCCATAACTATCTGATCTCACAATTCCTCAACCGCGAGGTGAATAAGCGCGCCGACGCCTACGGCGCGCATCCCGCGCTGTTTGCATTGGAGATTATCCGCGAGATTCGCCAACGGGCGCCCGAATCGTTCATCATCGGCATTCGGCTTGGCGCGTTTGAGCCCACGCTGGCGGACGGCATTGCCCACGCGGTTGAGTTTGCGGAAAGCGGCGTGGATTTTCTGGATATTTCCTACGGCTTCGATCAGCGCTCTGAGCCATTCAAACCGGAAGATTATCGGTTCAGCGACCGCATTTATGCGGCGGCTGAGATTAAGAAACGCGTCCCTGTTCCGGTTTTTGCCGTCGGGGAAATCGCGTCGGCCCAGTGGGCTGAAAAAATACTGTCTGAAACCGGCATCGATATGGTGGACATTGGCCGGGGCTCACTGGTAAACCCCAACTGGGCCAACGACGCCAAAGCAAGCCACGACACCGGAAGCTGCCTGTACTGCCACACCTGCATGTGGCGTGTTAATTCCGACAAGTGCCCCGGAAGATTATCCTTTAACAAGAGATACAACCGATAATCCCCATTCTATTATCATCTGTGTTAAAATGGCCGCGCCGTTTAGCTTTTGCGACGGCGCGGCCATTATGGCCAAGCACCTGAAAACCGGATTATCCCTGCGGTCGATTTGCAGCGCTCTATGCCGTCGTCCTTACCGGACACAAAATAGCCCGCCAAGTTGCTTGACTATTTGAGCTGTGTATCGGTAATATGCTTTTCGCGGTACGGAAAGGCCTTGTCGAATTCGTCCAGCGCCATTGGATCGACCTGAAACACGTCATCCTCATAAAAACGCCCGGAAATGCCGTTTAACGCGCCCTCATAAAGCGGCAGCGCCATAAAGGCGTCGAGGCTGGCGCCCTCCCGTGTGGTTATACCAAATTGATCGGCGCTTTTAAACCCGAACCGGTGGTAGAAACCGGGGTTGCCAAAGATGATAACAGCGGGGTATCCCGTTGCGCGGGCAATGTCCAACGTATGCCGCACCAGCACGGAACCGATGCCCTGCCCCTGACAGTCAGGCAGCACGCTCAGCGGCCCAAAGGTCAGTATCGGATGTATGCGGCCGCCGTCGTCAATCACCCGCGCCGCTGAATACATAATGTTGCCCACAATGCGGCCGTCCTGTACCGCCACATAGTCGAGCTCCGGCAAAAACGCCTCGACGCTGCGCAGCTTATGCGCCAGCAGATGCTCGTCGCAGCCGGGCTTGTAGATATCCCAAAAGGCGTCGCGGGTCAGATGCTCTACCGCGCGGTAATCCCGCTCTGTTTCAGGGCGTAGCGTAATCGTTGTGCTCATGGCTTCTGTTCTCCTTCTTTAATCACAATCATGTTGCCTTCCTGATGCCGCCGCTCAAGAATACGCCGCGCCTTGCGGTTTTCTACCGTGTCAAAGACAATCGAAAGGTCGTAATCCGCAGGGTAAAGCGCGCTTGCCGGCACCTGAAGCTTAACGCGCTTATGGTTGACCAGCCTTTTGACCCCCTTGACCTGAACGCCGAGCTCCCCCCGGTCGTTGGCCCGGGCGCAGACAATGCCGGTCTCCTTTGCGGGATAGACCAATACGCTGTCTCCAAGCTCAAATGTATCGCAGCGGCGCGCAGCCTGTGGCGTTTTTTGCTCTACAATTTTAGGGGCCGCCGCCTTGCCAAAGCCGTCAGCGCTTTTATGCTGCTGCGGCACCGGCGTACCTTGGGCAGTTTTCCCGGCATAAGCCGCCTCGCGGGCACGTTTTAGCATCGGTTCGGGCATGCCGAGCCGCTCGGCAATATACAGCGCGCAGCTTTCGCCCGCTTCTCCCATTTCAAGGCGGTAAAGCGGCCTTAGGCTCTCCCGGTCAAAGGCCATACGGGCGTTGATAAGCCCCGGTGTATTGGCGGCGTAGGCCTTGATCTCAGGGTAGTGAGTGGTGGCGGCAAACAGGCAGCCCTTGGCGCAAAGCACATCAAGAATTGCCACCGCGATACCCATGCCCTCGGCGGGATCGGTACCGGAGCCCAATTCGTCAAGCAGCACCAGCGACTCGCCGGTCGCCTGCCGCAGAATATCCAGCACATTTTTAATGTGGGCAGAAAAGGTCGAGAGGTTTTCAGAAATGCTCTGCCCGTCGCCAACGTCGCACAGCACCAGATTGTGCATGCAAAGGCTGCTGTTTGCCTCAGCCGGCAGATGCAGGCCGCTTTGCGCCATCAGCGAGAGCAGCCCCACCGTCTTAAGCGCGACGGTTTTGCCGCCGGTGTTCGGCCCGGTGATGACAACGCCGAAAGTGTTGCCGCCCGCCGCAAAGTCCAGCGGAACCGCCGTCGCTTTATCCAGCAATGGGTGCCGCGCGCCGGTGAGCTGGATGCGCCGGTCGGTGGTAAGGCCGACCGGTACAGCCTGCATGGCAAGGCTGAGCTTGCCCTTGGCAAACAGAAAATCCAGCGTCTGCATCGTTTCAACATTGCGCTTTAAAGCCGGCAGATGGTCGCTGACCAGCGCGGTCAGCGTGTAGAGGATGCGCCGAATCTCACTGTCCTCCTCCACCTCAAGCGCATGCAGCGCCGACTGCAAGCGGCCCACCGAGGCGGGCTCGATAAAGCAGGTGCCCCCGGTGTTGGATATTTCGACCACTGTGCCGGTGACATCGTTTTTATGCTCACGCTTGACCGGCAGCGTATAATGCCCACCACGCATTGAGATAAAGCTTTCGGAAAACCAAACCTTGTTTTTGCGCAGTAGCGCCTCAAGCTTTGCCTTAATCTGGCCGGCGGCGGCAAGCATCTGGCGGCGGATATCACCAAGCGCATCGGAAGCGCGGTCATCCAACGCCCCGCCCCTGACGCAGCGCAAAAGCACGCTTTCCATTTCACCAAGCGGGTCAATGGCCCCGCCATACCACGCAATGGCCGAATCGGTCGTCTCGGCTCTTTTTAAATAGGCGCGCATCCTGCGGCAGGCGGTCAGAAAGAGGAGCACCTGCTCAAGCTGCTCCGGCAGCAGCATCGCATCCGCCTGAACCAGCGCGATAACCTTTTGCAGCTCGGTCATCGGCGAGAGGGGCGGTGTTCCTGCCTGCTCTAAAATGCGCCGGGCTTGGGTGGTTTCGTCCATCCAGCGCCGGGCTTCCGCCTGGTTCAAGCTGGGAACCAGCGCGAGGCAGCGGTTTTTTGCAGCTTCTGAAAGCGCATTTTCGGCCAGCATAGTTAATATCTTATCGAATTCAAGGGTTTGGTAATGTGTATTCATTTTAATCACCTTTTTGTAAAAATCTAAAACGCCTGTCGGCGATGCGCAAATTAAAAATATCTACGATATCTTTAAAAATAAAAGCCCGCAAAGATACACCACACCTGTCAGTGCAGTTGCTCCCTGCGGGCAAAAAGCCAATCTAAGCGCGGCCAAACGAATCTTGTCGCGGTCGCACTTTCGTATTGAGGCGGTTGAAGCAGTCTGTCAGGCATGTTCCGCAAAAGGGTAAGCTGAACCAGAGGGGCTCCCCCTCTCGTCAGACTGCGCCTTTTGCAGCTCTATTTAATTAGAGATCACCATAACAGACAACACGGACATCAACACGCCTCCTTATTATTTTCTTAAATATGGCACACTTTTTATTCTATGTCAAGCGGCAATATATTGTCATTGTCGATTGGCAGCGCGGGATAACCCTTTTGGTTTGCGTTAAAATCCGTAGTCGCCGTCGATAAAAATGACCTTGATACGCGCCTTGGCAAACTGGCCGGCTATCAGCACAAAATCATTGCAGATGCGTTGCGGGTGGCTGCAATCCACACAACGGCCCAGCTTGGCGCAGGGCGTTCGCTTGTCTAAGCGTTTGGCGTCCAGCGGGGCGGCTATCTGCCTTGCGCGGTGAACCGCCTCCTCAAGCGTATCGGTCAGCTTGTTGGTTCCGGTTACGACAATAACCTGCCCCGGGCCGTAGAGCATCGGTGCAACACGGCTGCCGTTGCCGTCGATGTTAAACAGCCTGCCGTCCGCAATAACGGCGTTGACGCCGGTAAAGAAGGCGTCAGCCCGAAAGTTTTGCAGATAAATTTCCCGCTTTTCTTCGGAAGTAAGCCCTGGCTTAAACTTGTCTAAGAAATGGTAAGGCCCGCTGCGAAGAAAATCGAGCACGCCCGTTTGCGCTAACGTCAGCGAATCGCCGCAGCCGACCGTTTCTCCCGCGCGCAGCAGGGCGGACAGCAGCGAAAGTAACCTCTCAGGATTTTAAACATAATAACCATCCATATTATGCCGCTGAAGATTTTGAATGGTCTTTTTAATCTTTGCCTGCATTATGGTCTGATGCCCCCTAAAACGCCGGCGGCTTGTTGGACGCACCGGCTCTCTTATTTTTGCCCCGCGATACAGAGTCCGAAAGCATCGTGCATAACCACAGCGTCATGCAGCGCGCAATGGCGCAGCAGCTCGGTAATTTCGGAGACGGTATACGCGGCTTCCAGCGACGAGGTCAGGCCGGAGCGCATGGCGCGGGGGCGGGTGGTGTAATACATGAGCGCTTTGGCCGCCGGATGGATGTCGCGCCGCAGATCGGTGATGCAATAGCGCCCGCCCGGCCGCAGCACGCGATAGATTTCGTCAAAGGCGCGCAGGGGATTCTCCCACTCGTGCAGTGAACCGTTGGAGACGGCGCTGTCAAAGCATGCTTCGGCAAAGGGCATCTGGGTACAGTCCCCCAGCACATAACGCGCCGGGATGCCGTACTCTGCCGCGTTCTTTTGCGCAAAGCCGATCATGGCCGGACTGATTTCACACCCCGTCAGCGAGTCGGGATGCAGCTTCTTGGCCAGCTCTAAGCCGACGTAGCCCGGTCCGGGGCCAATTTCGAGCATATCGCCGCCCGTAATGCCGGTGGCAATCATGCTGTCGATACCGTTCCAACCCCTGTCACGCATGGTACGGGCAAAGGCGTCGAACATTTCTACGGTTATTTCGTCCTGAATACCTTCGTTTGTTTCAATGACTCTGGGTTTGATCATGGCTGTCATCCTCCCCGATTTGATTCAGCGCATCCTTGGCCCACGCAAGCTCCGCCCGGTAATGCAAAAGATGATGCTCAAAAATAATAGCGGCGTACTTTGTAAAATCCTTTGGAATCTGTTCCAGCGTTTCGTCGCGATGCGGTTCAATATAATCCAGCGTCTGCTGCAACCGCGCAATATATTGCGCCAGCTTTCTTGCCAGTTCTCCGTTTGGCAAGCCGTCGGCAAAATAAAACGCCGCGTCCCCCTCAAAGCTGGGGCGATACGAAAAATCCAGTGTCTGTCTCAGCAGCGCCCTAAATTCGGCCTCGCCCAAATTGCTGACCCGATAGACGGTTTTTTCGGGCCGTGCCCCCTGCTTATCGCGGCTGGCGGTAATAAATCCCGCCGACTCCATCTTTTCAAGATGGTAATAGAGGGTCGGCAGCTTAATTTGAGTAAAGTCCTGCAGCTGTTCCTCCATGCGCTTTTTCAGTTGATAGCCGTGCTGCGGCCCAAAACGCAGCAGAAGCCCCAATATGTAGAGTGGTATCATTTTCGCCGCTCCTTAAATAATAGTCAGTACTGAGTATTAGTATACTCAGTACTGACTATTTGTCAATAACTATTTTTATAGCTAAACCACTTGAGAACAGAACCAGAATTTTGTGTTTGGCAAGGACGAAAATGTGGCCAGACGCAGAATAGACCGCCAAGACTGTCTTGTTTTAAGCTGGTTTGACTATATATTATTATGCGTCACACCGGCGCGCCCTCATCCGGTAATCTCCTGCGCAAACAAGCGTGCCGCCCGGGCAGATAGCCCGGCGGCGTCTTGCCGTTAATCGTTTCGCTTTATGACAGGAATCCAGACCTCATACCGCGTATTTTCGGGCGTGGGGTCAAAATAGATCTCCACATCGGGGCCGTCGCCATACTCATAGCCTGAGGTAGGCAGCCATTCGGTTACGATGCGCTGCTCCAACGTCTGAATAGAGACACCGCTACCCTGCCCGCTAAAAATTGCCCAGGTGGCCGCGGGAACAGTGTATTCCTCAAAGTTGGGGGCAGGCAGCGTACTCGCCACCGCGATATAATAGCGCCATTGCTCCGCTGCGCCGTAGCAGGCGCTGACGCCCAGAATACCCTGCGGCCGGGTATCCATCAAACCGGCCAGCTGCGCGATCGTACCGTCCTGCGCCGCTTTGCCCCACATGCGGGGAACCGCTTCAAAGTTCTTTTCAATCTCCCGCTCAAGCGGGGCGCTGACGCCCACAATGCGAAAAGCCTCTCTTGTCTCGATTCTGTAATCCATCTGTACCGCTCCTTTGATTGTCATCTGGAAGCTGATGGGCGGAAAGGATGTCAGCGTTCTGCCTGCCTCTCTGGTTTGAGAGGGGGCAAAGCCATGAACGCTCTGAAAGGCGCGGTTAAAGGCCGTAGGCGACTCATACCCGTATTTTGCGGCCACATCGATGATTCTTTGATCGCCGTTTTGCAGATCAACCGCTGCCCGGCTCATTCGCCTGCGGCGGATGTACTCCGACAGCGGCACCCCCGCCATATAACCGAACATGCGCTGAAAATGGTAGGCCGAGCAACAGGCAATTTTGCCAAGCCGGTCATAGTCCGGTTCCTCGGTCAGGTGTTCTTCGATGTAATTGATCGCAGCGTTAAGCCTTTTAATCCAGTCCATCCGTATCGCACTCCCTTTAATCAAAGGATAACAGTTTTTGTCAGGCGCGTCCTCGCATTGCGCGCACAAAAAGGAGAGGCCGCCGCACCGCTAAGGTAATATTTCCTTGACGCGGCCGACCTGCCCGTCCTCAAGCATCACCTTAATGCCGTGGGGATGAAAGCTGCTTTTAGTCAGAATTTTTGCCACGGTGCCCTCGGTCAGCTTTCCGGTGCGCTGATCCGCCTTAAGCACGATACTGACCCCTGCGCCGATTTTGATATCCGCCCTGTTTTGTCCGTTCAATAGGCATCCCCCTTGTGCGCCAGAATATAGTCCTCCGGCACATCCATGCGTTTGGCCGTCTGCGCCACCGTCATGCCGTCCGCCAGAAAGCGGCGCACCACCGTCGTCATATTCTCACCGACCTCGACGATATGCCCGTCGGGAT
>JAEWMM010000251.1 GCA_023457175.1 Bacillota bacterium
GCTTTTAAGGCCGAAGGCGACGTTTTTGCGAACCGTCATGTTCGGGAAGATGGCATAATTCTGAAATACCATGCCAATATTGCGCTTGCCCGGATCTATGTCGTTAATCAGGGTATCGTTAAAGTAAAACTCGCCCCCCTCAATACTGTTAAAGCCTGCAATCATGCGCAGCAGGGTGGTTTTTCCGCAGCCTGAGGGCCCTAACAGCGTAAACAGCTCCCCGTTGTTGATTTCAAGCGATAAATCTGGGATGATCGTGTTCTGCCCGTACTTTTTAACTGCGTTTCTGATTGAAATTCCTACACTCATACCCGTCTCTCCATTCCATTCGTTCCGTACCGTACCGAGTACCGGACGGTGGTCTGTCTTCTGAAAAGCGCCGGCGGATAGCCGCGCCCTTATGATATACCGTTGCGCGGCTGTTTACTGCGCCTGCCCCCATGCTTTGAGCAGATATTCCTCGGCCGCACCACACCACAGGCCGTTGTTGGCGGCCACAATATCGGCCAGTGCCTTAAAGCGCGCATCCCCTTTGCCTTTTTCTTTAAAAGCCTCAATAGCGGTCAGCGGCATTTCGATGTGGGTGTAAATGATTTTTTTGCCGCCGGGGATATTGGGCAGGTTCAGCGTGGCTTCCCGGGCGCTGTCCAGCCCGCCCACATGGGTCAGCATAACGGCGGGGTTGATTCTGCCTGCGGCGGTCAGCTCAAGAGATTCTATCATATCCGCCGTATTGCCCCCGGTGGTGCCTATCACATGGGTGGCGTTGTAATGTACATCGTAGAAGTTGAGCTCGGCCTTGAAGCTGGGGTCGGTGGGCCCGGCAAAAAAGTTCAGACAGCCGTCCCGTCCCAATATGTCGGAGCCCAGCGCTACGACCTGCCTGACCGGCGCGTAGACAAAGACGTCGTCGAACCCGCCGCCGGCCAACAATTTAAGCTGCTGTACCGGATTATCGAGCCCGGCGGTATTAACAAAGTGAAGGGTAATGCCGTCCTTTGCAGCCCGCTCGGGCGGGAAGAGCGCCTCGGCTCTGGCGAGGCGTACTGCGTCGATGTCGGTTACCACAATCTGCGAGGGGCGGCGGTCACAGTGCAGAGCGTAGGTCAGCGCCCCCAGACCCATGGGGCCCGCCCCTGCGAGCAACGCCAGCCTGCCGCCCGCTTTAATACCCATCTCATGCGCATACACCCCCATCCGGGTGTGAAAGCAGGCGCGGAATGCGCCGATGGAGCAGGACATGGGCTCGGCCAGAGAAGCCTCGTAATAGTATTTACCCTTGTATTCCAGCAGGCAGCCCAGCTCCATGACCTCAGGCGGGATAATGCAGTAGGTGGCGTTGCCGCCGAAGAATTCGTAGGAATAGCCCGGAGACCACATGGTGCCCTTATAGTTTAGGGCGGGCTGCAGCGTAAACTTCATCCCCGGTGTAAAGCGTTCCTGATGCTTTTTGCCCACCTGTACAATATCGCCCGCAAATTCATGTCCCATAATGGTGGGGTGCTCCGCCACATTATCGGGCACACGCTTGTGCTTTTCGCCCAATAGCGCGCATTTATAGGTGGACATGCAGATGCTGTCGGACACCACCTTGACCAGAATTTCATCATCCTTGATGGGCGGCAGCTCGAATTCCTCCAGCCGCAGGTCAGATGCGCCGTACAGCCGCAATGCCTTTGTTTTCATTTTTTACCTCCAAGTATCGGTTGTTATGCTGTCAAACCGTAAAAAGCAATATGCTTGATACGATTATCCATTAAAAAAGCTGAATAGATTAGCGCACAGATTTTTTGGCCTGCCGCAACGAGGGAGGGAACGGGCTGGCTGGCACTCCGACGGCAAGGGTAACACGGGGTACAAAATCTGCCGTTAAAATACTACTTTCAGTGGGATGTCAGCAGATAGCTGCTTAGCTTCAAAAGCGCGCCTGCATTTGCGCGGATATTTTTCATGATGCGGGACAGACGGCCAAGGAAGGCTGGCGCTTAAGTAAGAACAATGCGGCGGCCTGAAAAATAAGCCGTTTTGGCGTTAATCGACTATATGATGTAGATATGATAGCGCTGCGCCGTCCAATCGCTGTATTTTGATTAGCGGCAACAGCTCTTCAATCTCAGAAAGCGCGGCGGCCTGTGTGCCGGAGCACATCACGCTGGCTGCGCTGGCAGCGATTGCCAGACGGAAGGCTTCTTCGGTTTCAAGGCCGCATTCCTCGCCGTAGGCCAGAGCCGCCACCATTGCATCGCCTGCGCCCACCGTGCTTTTTACCGCGACCTTAAGCCCTTCAGCGCATAGGGTTTTGTTTTGGGTAAGCAGCAGAGCGCCCTTGGCCCCCAGCGATACCACCACCCGCTCGATGCCTTGCTCCAGCAGGCTTCTGCCGGCTGCTATAAGCGCCTGTCTTGTGGTCAGCGGCCCGCCGCACAGGCGGGAAAGCTCGTCGCTGTTGGGCTTGACCAGAAACGGCGCCGCTGTGACGCCAAGAGCCAGCAGATCGTCGTCGGCATCCAAAAAAACCTTGGCGCCCTTTGCTTTGCAGGCCGCTGTCCAGTCGCGGTAAAGGGTACGGGGGGCCCCTTCGGGCAAGCTGCCTGCCAGCACGACAATATCGCCCGGCGCAAGCCCGGTCAGCAGCTTTTCAAGCACAACCGCCAGCACTGCGTTATCCACTGGTTTTCCGCGCTCGTTGATGTCGGTGTTGGTATGGCCGACACGGTCAATAATCTTGATGTTGGTACGGGTTTCTTCACCGGTAAAAAGAAGGTCGACCGTCAGGCCCGGCGTCTTGAGGGCATCCGCAATGGCAAAGCCCGACGCGCCGCCCAGCACCGCCATCACCCGGCTGTTGCCCCCCAACGCGGCAACCACCTTTGAGACATTAATGCCCTTGCCGCCGGGGTCGCTGCGCACAACGCTGACACGGTTAACGGTACCGATGGTGAAGCTTTCTATCTCGATGGTTTTGTCCACCGCCGGATTAAGCGTTACAGTTGTGATCATTCCGGTTTCTCCTTTTAGGCCGGCAAAGGCAAATTCAGTGGCCGTTTTTATCATTTCAAAATATATTTTTATTATATCAACAGTTTTTCTTCGAATCAATTGATAATATTCCTGCATTTTGCGCTTAATATTTTACTAATTTATACAATAGCTGTTGTTTCAACAAAATAGACACATGCTCATTTTGAAATAAGCATGTGTCTATAAAGCCCGCAGAATTTTGTGTAATTTGTCTTTACAGCACCTCGATGCCGTTGGCTTCGAACAGTCTGACCACATCGGTGTCCAGCTCACCGTCCGAGATTACCACATCGACATCCTTGAGAGCGGCAAAGGTAAAGGTGTTGATAATGCCCACCTTTTGGGAATCCATCAGGGCAACCACCTTTTCGGAACGCCGGATAGCGGCCTTTTTCAGCTCGCTTTCCTCCTCGACGCCGCAGTTAAAGCCCGTCTCCTGACTAAAACCCGTAACGCCTAAAAAGGCGATGTTAAAGTTCACCTTTTCAACCTCTTTAATGCTGCGTATGCCGTTGACGCTCAGGCTGTAGCAGTTCATCTGCCCGCCCACCACGTGAATCTGGGAATGGGTCAGACGGGAGAGTTCCAAAGCACAG
>JAEWMM010000252.1 GCA_023457175.1 Bacillota bacterium
AGCCGTTCCTGCGCGCAGGCGCAAAACATTGTTGACTGTTCAATGTGCTTTTTTCGGCACTTTGAGCCGCGCGACGCGGTGATATCTTTACAAATATACAAGCAGGAGGCCCATGGCGCAGAAAAAAATAACCACCCGCTGGCTTACGGGCAGCCTTGGCATCATCCTTGTCATACTGGTGCTGATTGAGGTTGCCGTCATACTGGCGGTGCGGATGTTCTATTATTCCTCGGTGCAGCAGACGCTCGTTTCGCAGGCGAACACCGTCAGCACGCTGATTGCCAAATATGCCGTCGATCCTTCGACCGATTACCAGCGGGAGGTGCGCAGCCTGATCGAAAATTTTGAGCTGCGCGACCGTATGGAGCTTATGGCGGTAAACGCCTATGGCGGCATTACCACGACGTCTTCGGGCTTTCCGGTGGCCGAGAAGATTGCGATGCCCGATTTTCAGGCGGCGTTGACAGCGCCCGACGGCATGGGCAGCTTTCAGGGGCGTATCGGTGAAGAGAATATCATGGCGGTCAGCTGCATCGCACCGATCAACGACGAGAGCATCACGGCGGTACGGCTTGTCGTCTCGCTGGCCAGGGTAGACAGCCTTATTTTAAGCATCATCACCGTGGCGGTGATATTTGGCGCGGCTATTATCTTTTTTATGGTGCTTTCGGGCTCTTACTTCATCAGCTCTATTGTGATTCCGGTCGGCGAAATTGGCAAAACAGCGCGGAAAATTGCGCAGGGCGACTTTGCCACCCGCTTGGTCAGTCGCAACGATGACGAAATTGGCGACCTGTGCGAGACCATCAACTATATGGCCGAGGAGCTCGGCAATTCCGAAAAGCTCAAAAACGAGTTTATTTCGTCGGTCTCGCATGAGCTGCGCACGCCGCTCACCGCTATCAAGGGCTGGAGCGAGACGATACGCGACGCCGATTCAAGCGACCGTGAGACGGTGCAGAAGGGCATGCAGGTGATCATCAACGAGACCGACCGCCTTGCAATGATGGTTGAGGAGCTGCTTGATTTTTCCCGCATGCAGTCGGGGCGCTTTAAGCTGGTGATTGAGCGCATCGATCTGCTGGCCGAGCTCGAAGAGGCGGTGCTGATGTATACCGAAAAGGCCCGCCGCGAAGGGATTGCGCTGACCTACGACGAGCAACAGCTTGAGGCGGCGGTGGTCATGGCGGATAAAAACCGCCTGCGCCAGGTGTTTATCAACATTATCGACAACGCCATAAAATATTCCGACGCGGGCGGAAACGTCAAGGTGACGGTTCGCCAGCAGAACGGCTATTTTGTTATCGCAGTGGCGGATAAGGGCTGCGGCATCAGCCCGGAGGATCTGCCCAAAATCAAGAAAAAATTCTACAAGGCGAATTTGACGCGGCGCGGCTCCGGCATCGGGCTGGCTGTAGCCGACGAAATTGTGGCGGCGTTTTTAGGCACGCTGGAATTGTCGTCGGTTCTGGGCGAGGGCACCACCGTGACCATACGTATACCCAGCGCCGCATACTACGAACAGTTAAAACAGAGAGCGCCCGAACAGGGTGGGGAGGAACAGGCATATTGAATAATACAAACGAGCGTAAAAAGACCTCGATAGGCGGCAGCGCCCTGATTGAGGGTGTGATGATGCGGGGCCCTTATACCACCGCTATGGCGGTGCGCAAGCCCAACGGAGAGCTGGATATCTCAGAGTGGAAAACCGAGGAGGGCGTCAAACCCTGGTATAAAAAAACGCCTATTATACGAGGCGTATTCAATTTTTTTGACAGCATGGCGGTCAGCTATAAATGCCTGATGAAATCTGCCGACATTGCCGGCTTTGAAGAGGAACCCAGCGGCTTTGAGAAAAAGCTGATGGACTGGTTTGGCGAGAGCTTTTCAAAGGTTCTGGCCGGTTCCGCCGGGGTACTCGGCGTGCTGCTGGCGGTGGGACTGTTCATGGTGCTGCCGACCTTTCTCATCGGGCTTATCCGGCCATTTGTTACGGTGCGGCTGCTGCTCTCGCTGATTGAGGCGGTTGTTAAAATCGGTATCTTTTTGGCGTATCTTTTTCTTGTCAGCCGTATGCGGGAGATTCACCGTGTTTTTGAATACCACGGCGCCGAGCACAAGACCATTGCCTGCTATGAGGCGGGCGAGGCGCTGACGCCTGAGAATGTCGCGCGGCATTCGCGCTTTCATCCGCGCTGCGGCACCAGCTTTATTTTGATTGTACTGGTGGTTTCGGCGCTGGTTTTTTCGCTCGTGACTTGGAATAATCTTGTCATGCGCATCGCGCTCAAACTCATCTGCCTGCCGCTCGTGGTGGGTATTGCGTATGAGATCATCAAGCTGGCGGGACGTTACAATACCCTTTGCACGCGGATTATCTCGGCGCCGGGGCTGTGGCTGCAACGCCTGACGACCAACGAGCCGGATCTCAGCCAGATTGAGGCCGCAATCGCCGCGATGAAGCCCTGCATCCCGCAGAATCAGGAAGACGACAGGTGGTAATGTTTAGCGATGACCATTTCTCAGTTATATCTCCAATGCCGTAAAAGGCTCACCCACGATACGGCGGATTTTGATTTGTCGCAGCTTTTTTACGCTCAGTTTGGCGCACAGGCGCAGCACACCCGGCCCAACGACGAGGTTGCCGCGGATGACGCGCTGATTTTTTCGCAGAAGGTCAAGCGTCTGGGCGAGGGCTACCCGCTGCAATATCTGCTCGGTGAATGGGAATTCTATTCGATACCGCTCAAGGTCGGCGAAGGGGTGCTGATTCCCCGACCCGACACCGAGACGCTGGTGGATGTGGCGCTTGGCTTTTTGTCGCGGCAGCCCAAAGCCAAAGTAGCGGATTTTTGCGCCGGCAGCGGCGCGATTTCGCTGGCACTTGCACAAAACCTGCCCCAGAGCACGGTGTACGCGCTGGAGCTTTCTCAAGAGGCGCTGCGCTATCTGCGCGAGAACACCAAGGACTGCCCAAATATCAGCGTGCTTGAGGCGGACGTGCTGGGCGATCTCACCCCGCTGGATCTGCCGCGGCTGGATATGGTCATTTCAAACCCGCCCTATCTGACCGCTCAAGAGATGACCGAGCTGTCGGAGCCGGTGCGCTACGAGCCTGAAATGGCGCTCGACGGCGGTGAGGACGGGCTGGTTTTTTACCGAAGCATTGTGCAGAGCGCTAAAAGCCTGTTGGCGCCGGGCGGCCTGCTTGTGTTTGAGGCGGGCTGGCAGCAGGCGCGGCAGATTGCCGACATTATGGCGGCGCAGGGCTACCGCAGCATCGGTTTTGCGAAGGATCTTGCCGGCATCGATCGCTGTGTCTACGGGCGTACGCTATCAGAAGACGATATTTGAGCCGTCATTTCAGGGAGTATTTTAAATTGGAACAGAAAAAAGTGGATCGTATCAACGAGCTGGCCCGCAGGGTCAAGGCAGGCGAAACGCTTACGCCGCAGGAGCTGGCCGAACGCGACGCGCTGCGCCGCGAATATATTGAAAGCTATCGCCGCAGTCTGGTGGCGCAGCTGGACAATACGTATGTTGTCGATGACAAGGGCAATAAGTCAAAGCTAAAAAGAAAAGGCGAGGATTTGCCGCCCTGCTGAAAGCGGCGGCCATTGGCGCGGTCGCCTGTTAAAAATGATGTGAAAAACCGGCATGGAGGGATTCTCCGTGCCGGTTTTAGTTGCCAAAGTTATATTAAAGGGCAGGCTGCGCGCAGAACCGTGCGCACTTACCCCTTTAAAAAGAGCAAGATCAAAAAGTGGCTGGATGAAAGTTTCTGCCCAAGATATGACCGGCCGCCTGTATAGGCTGATGGAATCAACAGATGTGCAATATGCGTTTTACATCCAGCCGGCTTTTATCAGTCTAACACTGGCTTGGCCGAAGCAACCGAAATGATGCGGTTTCTAAAATTATAAAATTTGTTTTAAGCGTTAAAAACGCGTGCCAAAACGGATACTAGACCGT
>JAEWMM010000253.1 GCA_023457175.1 Bacillota bacterium
AGACAGGGCTGGACACCGTGCTGGTGCTCAGCGGCGTCACCGATATCGATGAGATGAAAAAGTTTCCCTACCGCCCGACCTATATTCTCGACGGCGTCAAGGATATACCGCCCGAGGCCCGAAAAGCGCAGAAATAGCCGGTTATGGTGCCGGCGTGGCGCGATAAAAGCGGTTGCTGTACCGTCGGGTCTGGCAGCGGACAAAAAAGCGGAAAAAATACAAACAAAATTTAAAAAATTACTTGCACCGGTGCTTGCTTTGTGATAATATATTTAGGCATGTAGTCGCCGTATTCCCTTTGCGGCGGGATTTCATGTCGGTGAAGAGCCGGAATGAAAAGCTGGCAGTCCTCTGCCGCTTGGCACACAAGCGGGAATGAATGCCTGTTACAAACTCAAGGAGGAAATTTTACATGGACGCTTTAAAGCATTTTTCCAACGCCTGCCTGAAGGAGAAGCCCCCCGTATTCAACGTGGGCGACACCATCCGCGTCGGCGTTCGCATTAAGGAAGGTGAGAAATCCCGTATTCAGGCCTTCGAGGGCATCGTCATCGCCAAGAAGCACGGCGGTATTCAGGAGACCTTTACGGTTCGCCGCATGTCCCACGGCGTCGGCGTCGAGCGCGTTTTCCCGCTGCACTCCCCGGTTGTGGTATCGGTTGAGGTTGTGCGTCAGGGCAGAACCCGCCGCAGCAAGCTTTATTATCTCAGAGACCGTGTCGGCAAGGCGGCCCGCGTCAAGGAAGTCAGAAGATAATACTGATTTATTCAAAAAGGGACCGTGTGTCCCTTTTTGTTTTTTTATACTAATTCCGCCTAAAATTGTGAAACAGAATTTTAAGCAGCAAAATTTATGAGATGAGTTTTCACTTGTAAAAGTGAAAATCGGCACGGTGCAGCGTCGCCGCCTTAATACCAAAAAATTTGTTGCTAAGCAGTATTAAAAGTCTTTGGAGGCGTTGTATGCAAGAGCAAGCAAACAGCAGAAATCCTGAGCCAAAAGCTGAAAATACGCAGCCCGCAGCGGCGTCGCTGCGCCGCGACCGCATCTTCAAAGAGCTGTACGAATGGGTTGAGAGCGCGGTGTTGGCGGTTGTTTTCGTCGTGCTGTTGTTCACCTTTATCGCCCGCACCTCGGTGGTCAGCGGTCAGTCAATGATCGAAACGCTGGGCAGCGGCGATATGCTGGTTATTTCACGCTTGGCGGGCGCGCCACAGCCGGGTGATATTGTTGTGGCGACTAAGCCCTATTACGCCAACGAGCCGATTATCAAGCGTGTGATTGCCGCCGGAGGACAAAGCGTGGATATCGACTTTGACGAGGGTATTGTATACGTCAACGGCGAAGCGCTTGACGAGCCTTATACCAACACGCCCACCAACCGGCGGTACGATATGGATTTTCCGCTGACGGTGCCCGAAGGGTATCTGTTTTTGATGGGAGATAACCGCAACGGGTCGCTCGACAGCCGCTCGACCGATATCGGTCTCGTCGATGAGCGGTATATTCTCGGCAAGGCCTATTGGCGGGTACTGCCGTTTTCATCGTTTGGAAAGCTGGATACTAACGCCGACTAAAAAATGCATAAATCGTGTAGTCTGCTTTGCATGGGCGGCGCTGGTTCCTGCTGCCTGCCCGACAGTTAAACAGCCTTGCTCTCTTTGATTGCATTTTAAATCCGTGTTCAGTATCAACATAAAACAGGAGGAACGCCGTGGCGGAACAACAGGGTAAAACAATACAATGGTTTCCGGGGCATATGGCCAAAACGCGCCGCCTGATCCGCGAGAATATCGCGCTGGTCGATGCGGTCGTCGAGCTGCGCGACGCGAGAATTGTGCGCGCCAGCCGCAACCCCGAGATAGAGTCGCTGACCAAACAAAAACCGCGCCTCATATTGCTCAATAAAGCCGATGTCGCCGACGAGCAGGTCACCCGCGCGTGGTGCGAGTTTTTTCAAAAGAAAAACCTCGCGGTGCTGGCGGCCGACTGCCGCAGCGGACGCGGGTTAAAGCAGCTTGAGCCGATGCTGAAGGAAGTCTGCGCCGAGAAGCTTGCGCAAAACGCGCGGCGCGGCATGACCGGACGTCCGTTGACGCTGATGATTGTCGGCATACCCAACGTCGGCAAGTCGTCGTTGATTAACCGCTTGGCGGGCTCACGCCGCGCCAAGGTCGAGGATCGCCCGGGTGTAACGCGCGGACGCCAGTGGGTTAAGCTTGAGGGCGGCATGGAGCTTTTGGACACGCCCGGCGTGCTTTGGCCCAAGTTTGAGGATCAGCGCGTCGGCCGTTATCTGGCTTATACCGGCGCTATCCGCGACCAGATATTAGACACTGAGGATCTGGCCTGCAGTCTCTTGGAGCTGCTTGCCGGGCGTTATTCGAAGGCGCTGTGTGAGCGCTACCGCTTTGAGCCGGACGAAATCACCGATAAAAGCGGCTACGATCTTTTGTGCCTGCTGGCGAAAAAGCGCGGCATGCTGGTTTCGGGCGGAGAGGCGGACACGCTTCGCGCTTCCACCACGCTGCTCGACGAATTTCGCGGCGGCAAAATTGGGCGAATCTCGCTTGAGACACCGGAGGATATTCGACGTGACTACCGTTAAGGAAAAGCCGGATCTTTATGAAATTGAAAACGCGCTGCGCGATAGCGGTTTGACGCTGGTCTGCGGCATTGACGAGGCGGGCCGGGGGCCGCTGGCCGGCCCTGTCTGGGCGGCGGCGGTCATTCTGCCGCCGGGGCTCTGCATTGACGGCCTTAACGACTCAAAAAAGCTGACCGAGAAAAAACGCGACGCGCTATACGACGTCATTACCGCGCAGGCGGTGTCGTGGGGAATCGGGCTGGCGACCCCGCAGGAGATTGATGCGCTCAACATTTTGCAGGCGACCTACCTTGCGATGCGCCGCGCGGTCGGGCAGCTTAATTGCACCCCCGACTATGTACTGGTGGACGGAAACGGCGACCCGCACCTTTTGCTGCCGACCGAAACGGTGGTCAAGGGCGACGGCAGGGCTGCCTGCATTGCGGCGGCCTCGGTGCTGGCCAAGGTGACGCGTGACCGCCTGCTGACCACGCTGGGCGCGCAATACCCCGAATACGGCTTTGAGCAGCACAAGGGCTACCCGACCAAGGCGCATTACGAGGCGATTGCAAAGCACGGCGTCACGCCGGAGCACCGCCGGAGCTTTTTAAATACGCTGCAAAATCATATTCAGGCGGTCACGTACATATAATACGGATCTCCCGCTAAATGCTGAAAACGGTTTAAGACCGGCGGCCAGACTGCGGCCTGCAGGACAAAAACCGGATTGCAAATTATTTTAACCTCTTAACGGAAGAGCCACATCAAGCGCAAGGCGGGTGAATATATGCCGCAAAACGGCGCGCTCGGCGAACGGTTTGCCGCAGAATATCTTCAAAAACAAGGCTATTACATTTTAGAGACCAACTTTCATACCCGCTTTGGCGAGATTGACATCATTGCACAAAAGGATGATATTCTGGCCTTTGTAGAGGTTAAAACCCGCGCCGTGACGATGCTCGAAGCACCCGAGGCGGCGGTTACCCCTGCCAAGCAAAAAAAGCTGATCACGGCGGCACTGCAATATTTGCAGACGCATCCGGTCGATTTACAGCCCCGGTTTGATGTGGTGGCGATTACCACTGCATCCAAAGCGGCGTTTACAGTTTTGGATATTGTGCATCTGACCGACGCATTTGAGGCTGCGCCGTAATAATTTTATTAAAATTAATTTGCGCATTGCCGACAGGCGGCGCTTTTAGATTGATCAAAACAGGGGAGGCACCGCGCGTGACCCGAAAGGAGGGAAGAGCATGCAATACCCC
>JAEWMM010000254.1 GCA_023457175.1 Bacillota bacterium
GAATATAGATGAACCTGCCAAAAAGCATTACCGTTTGTGAGGTCGGCCTGCGGGACGGACTTCAAAATGAAAAGGCGACGCTGAGCACCGGGCAAAAGCTGACGCTGCTTGAAAACATTCAGGACGCCGACGTTTCGCTCATTGAAATAGGCAGTATGGTAAGCCCCAAGGCCATTCCGCAAATGGCGGACACCGGTGAGGTTTACAAACAATTGCGAAAGAAGCCGGACGTCGAATACCGGGTATTGGTCTTAAACCAAAAGGGATTGGAGCGCGCAGTCGAAGCCGGTATGAAAAAGGTCAAGATCACCCTGTCGGTCAGCGAAGCGCACCAGAGGGCCAATGCCAATTCAACACCGCTTGAAATGTTCAAAACCTTTGCGCCGATGGCGGAGTATGCCGCCGCGCACGGTGTGACGCTGTCGGGCGCGATGGCGACGTCGTTTGGATGCCCGTTTGAGGGCGTTATTCCGATTGAGCGTATCAAGGCGGTCGCCGCCGAGTTCCGAAAGATCGGCATAACCGAGTTATCCATGTCGGACACGACCGGTATGGCGAATCCGGCGCTGGTTTATCGCCAGTGCATAGAAATGCGGGAAGCTTTTCCCGAGGTGTTGTGGAACCTCCACTTCCACAACACACGTGGTATGGGCTTGGCCAATGTGCTGGCCGGTATGCAGGCGGGGGTGACCCGTTTTGACGCAAGCTTGGGCGGTTTGGGCGGTTGCCCCTTTGCCCCCGGTGCAACCGGCAACATAGCCACCGAAGATCTGCTGCATATGTGCGGAGAAATGGGCATCGAAACCGGCGTCGACCTTGATAAGATGATTGCGGCCGCCCGCACGCTTCAGGAGATGGTGGGTCACGCGCTGCCAAGCGCCGTATTAAAAGCAGGTAAGGTATCCGACCTTTATCAGTTTTAAGCGCCTTTGTTTACAACAGGTGTTGTATAAACAATGTCTTAATTAATTTTTGTAATAATCGAAAGGATGATTTTAACCATGGCAACCAAGGAACTCACCGCAGAGCAGTTAAAAGAGATGGATGAACTGTTTGAGCGCGCCCAAAAGGCCGCTGATATCATCGCAACATATGACCAGGAGCGTGTAGACCACCTCTGCCGCGCTGTCGGCTGGGCTATTACGAATCTTCAAACCTGGGAACCCCTGTGCTACGAGGTTGTCGAAGAGACCGGTCTCGGCGATCCGGTTTCCAAGATCAATAAGCGCCACAAGGTGCGCGGCATGCTGCGCGACGCGCTGCGCGGCAAGAGCGTCGGCATTATTGAAGAGCTCCCTGAGAAGGGCCTTGTCAAATACGCAAAGCCGGTCGGGGTTATCGCTTCTCTGGTTCCCACCACCAATCCGACCTCCACGCCTGCCGGTCAGGCCATGTACGCCATCAAGGCGCGAGACGCCATTATCTTCTCCCCGCATCCCCGCGCGAAGAAGTGCACCGCCAAGTGCGTGCAGATTATGCGCGAGGCGCTGGTTCGCGAGGGCGCGCCCGCCGATATTCTTCAGGTGGTCGAAGAGCCGAGCCTTGCCAAAACCGACGAGCTGATGCGGCGTGCAAATCTCATCATCGCCACTGGCGGCCGCCCCATGGTTAAGGCTGCTTACTCCTCCGGCACGCCGGCCTTTGGTTCAGGCGCCGGCAACTCCACGATGATCTATGACGAGACCGCCGACCCCAGAGACGCGGCCAGAAATACCCGTATTTCCAAAACCTCTGACTTTGGGTCCGGCTGTTCCTGCGACGGTAATCTGGTCATTCATGCTTCTATCTTTGATGCAACGGTCGAAGCCCTTAAAGAAGAAGGCGCCTACCTTGCCAACGAGGAAGAAAAAGAGCTGATCAAGCGCGTCATGTGGGACGAAAACGGCCACAGACTGCCCGACACCGTTGCCGTTTCTCCCCAGATGCTCGCTGAGAAGGCCGGCTTTACGATCGGCGCGGAATACAAATTCATCGCGGTCATGGGCGACGGCATCGGCAAAGAGCATTTCTTCTCAAGCGAGAAGCTGACCACGCTGCTCGCGCTCTTCAAGTACGACGGCGAGTTTGAGAATGCGCTCGACATGATGCGCGCCATCTACGAGGTCGGCGGCAAGGGCCACTCCTGCGGCATCTATTCCTTTAACGAGGAGCACATTCACAGACTGGCTATGGCGGCCCCCGTTTCGCGCATCATGGTTCGCCAGCCGCAGAACAAGGCCAACGCCGGCTCTTACACCAACGGCATGCCGATGACCAACTCAATGGGCTGCGGCACCTGGGGCGGCAACATCATCTCTGAGAACATCGCGCTGCGCCAGTATATGAACACCACATGGGTGTCGGTGCCGATTCCTGAAGATAAACCCAGCGAAGAGTGGCTGTTTGGCGAATTTTACAATCCGGAAATGGACAGATAAGCCATTTCAATGCTATCATCTACGCGGGGCGGCGTTATACCGCCGCCTCTCCCCCCTGATAAAGCATTGCTTAGAAAGGAGCGCAGATAGTAAATATGAAGAAATTACTTTCTTACCAGATCGTCGATTATTTAGAGCGCCGCGGTGTCGAGTATGTGTTTGGCCTTTGCGGTCATACTGTTATTGCCATGCTTGACGCACTCGAGAAGAGCACAAAGGTTAAGTATATCTCAAACCGCCATGAGCAGATTGCATCCACCGCAGCCGACGGCTATGCGCGCATTACCCACAAGGCGAGCGTGGTGCTGTGCCATATCGGCCCCGGCATGACCAACGCTCTCACCGGCGTGGCCAATGCGGCGTTTGACTCGATCCCTATGGTGGTGATCGCCGGCGATGCGCCCAGCTATTATTATGGCCGTCATCCGCATCAGGAGGTCAACATGCACTGCGATGGCTCGCAGTATGACATTTATAAGCCTGTTGTCAAACGCGCATGGCGCATAGACGACCCCGAGGCGATGCCCGCCATTCTGGACAAGGCTTTTCGCCTTGCCGAAAGCGGACGCCCCGGCCCGGTGCTGATCTCAGTTCCGATGGATATGTTCTCGCGCGAGATTGACACCGATCTGTTCGAGCGCACCTACCTCGACAGCGATCTCACCATTCGTCCCGCTCTTGCGCCCGACGCCGCCAAGGCGATTGCCAAGCGTCTTGTCGAGGCCAAAAACCCCGTTATGCACGCAGGCGGCGGCATTCTGCTGGCGCAGGCTTCCGACGATCTGGCAGCGCTGGCCGAGTTCCTTGACATACCTGTCTCGCGCACGCTGATGGGTCAGGGCTGCATCTCGGACACGCATCCGCTGATGGTTGGCCAGACAGGCTTCTGGGGCATGGAATTTACCCACAAGCTGACCGCCAACGCCGACGTCATTCTCGGGCTCGGCACCCGCTTTGCGGAGGCGGACAGCTCAAGCTGGTACCCGGGCGTCACCTTTGATATGAGCAAAACCAAGTTTTTGCAGATTGATATCGATCCCACCGAAATCGGCCGCAACTACCCCGTCGAGATTGGCGCGGTGGCCGACCTGAAATATGCGTTGCAGCAGATTCTTGAAGAGGCCAAGAAGCTTTGCCCCAACGGTGTTGACCGGTCCGAGCTGCGCGCCGAAATTGCCGCACAGAAGGCGGCCTTCAAGGCGGCCAATACCGATGTCAGCAACGACAGCCGGTTCCCGATGACGCCCCAGCGCATCCTCAAGGACGTCAAGGAGCAGCTGCCCGCCGATTCGCTCATCTTCACCGATGTGGGCTGGAACAAGAACGGTGTCGCGCAGCAATTCGATATCGAGGTTCCCGGCAGCATTCACCATCCGTCGGGACTGGCGACCATGGGCTTTGGCTCGGCCGCTATTCTGGGCGCCAAGCTGGCCGCCCCTGAAAAGACGGTCATTACGCTGATCGGCGACGGCGGCTTTGGCACCAACCCCTCGGTTATTGCCACTGCGGTCGAGCAGAATATTCCGGTCGTATGGGTGGTTATGAACAATTCCGCATTCGGCACCATCGCCGGTCTGGAATACGGCAACTACGGCACCAAGTTCGGCACGCTGTTTGCAACGCCCGACGGTGAGAGCTATACCCCCAACTGGGCGGAGATTGCCAAGGGCTACGGTATTGAGGCGGTCAAGATCACCTGCGCCGACGAGTTTGCCCCCGCGCTTAAAAAAGCGATTGAGGCCAATAAGCCCTACCTGCTGGATGTACCCATGCAGAACATTCCGGTGCCGACGCCCGGCTGCTGGAACATCAACGATATCTATTCTCCCGACGGCCGTGTGGTCAACGGCAAGGTTATTCGTAACGCAGAGGGCGTATACGAGCCGCCGAAGCATTCCGCTTCTCACAAATCCTAGCTTGCGATTGCAATGCACAATTCAAATCCCATTCAATATTGCTTGGCAGCGGCGCTTTTTAAAGCAAAGCGCCGCCGCCAAACGCGGTAACACTGGCTAAGAAAGGAAATAAGGTGGCCTATGAAGGTTCTCAAATGGTTGGATGAAAGCCTGGAAGAAACTATTCTGGTTGTACTGCTGCTGATTATGTCTTTGGCTATGGGCGCACAGATCATAGCAAGATATATTTTTAATAGTCCGCTCTCCTGGTCTGAGGAGCTTTCCCGCTTTCTGTTTGTCTGGTCGGGATTCCTGAGCATAAGCTATTGCTTTAAAAAGCAGATCTCCATTAAAATTGAGCAGGTCGTGTCTCTGCTGCCCAAGAAGATTGCAGCCGGCTTTAAAATTTTTGAAAAAATTGTGATGCTTGCATTCTATTTCTATATGGTTCCCTTTGCCTGGACTTATTTTAACAATGCGGTGTCAAGCGGGCAGCTCAGCCCGGCGATGCAGATACCCATGTATATTATTTACATCGCCCCGCTGGTCGGCTTTGTGCTAAGCATTATCCGTCTGCTTCAAGGCGTTTTTGAAAAGTGGCTGGTTGTTTCGGGCGACGATAAGGGTGCGTCCGGCCAGCTTGGAGTAGGAGGAGGAAATTAATGGTTGCTGTAATTGTATTTGTCGTATTTTTTGCCCTGTTGATCGTTTCGATCCCGATATCTTCCAGCATCGCGATTTCCTCCATTGTTCCGTCGCTCATGAACCCCAAGTTTGCGGCCAGCGGAACCTATTTAATCCGTGAAATGATCGGCGGCATCAACAGCTTCCCGCTGCTCGCGATTCCGATGTTTATTTTTTCGGGCATCATTATGGCCCGTGGCGGCATTTCAAAGAAGCTGTTTAACTTCTTTACTTACTTCCTCGGGAATATTACAGCCGGCGTCCCCTGTGCCGTTATTATCACCTGCCTGTTCTACGGCGCGATTTCCGGCTCTTCGCCGGCCACCGTTGCAGCGGTCGGCAGCATGACCGTGCCGGTGCTGGTCAGCCTGGGTTACGACAAAAAGTTTTCAACCGCTGTTGTCGCTGTTTCGGGCGGCTTGGGCGTTATTATTCCGCCTTCCATTCCGTTTGTGCTTTATTGCATGGCCTCCGGCGCATCGGTGGGCCAGCTGTTCATCGCAGGTATTCTGCCCGGTTTTTTGATTGCCTTCTGCCTGATGGGCTACGCCTTCTTCTACTGCCTGCGCCATGGCGAAGACAAGGCCAAAATCAACGAGGTCGTCGGAGCGCTGCACCGTCAGGGCTTTGTCAAGGTGTTTTTCGACAGCTTCTGGGCGCTGCTGACGCCGGTCATCATCCTCGGCAGCATCTATTCCGGCGTTGCTTCCCCGACAGAAGCGGCCGTGCTCTCGGTTTTTTATGCAATGTTCATCAGC
>JAEWMM010000255.1 GCA_023457175.1 Bacillota bacterium
GCATAACCCCTTGCAAATGCAGCGCCTCAAGCCCAAGCGCCGCATCATATACCACTGTTCTGATTTCCTGTGCCACAAGCTGACCGCCCTTCGTCGTTTTCTGTTGTCCAGTCTAGCACAAAAGCGCTTTGCGGGTCTTGTAAGATATTGCGCCATTCTCACGGGCGGGCCGCCCTGTCAAAGCCATTATAACGGCGCAGGCAGGAAAATACAAATCTGCAATAAAACATTTAGGAATTCGTCTAAATGTCTTGACTTTTCTGTTTGCCGCTGATAGCATACATTTAGACAGTTTTCTAAATGTTTTAGAATCATAGCCATAAGGAGGGGTTCTGCGTGAGCTTTCAGGCCACTTTTAAAGCGCTTTCAGATCCCACGCGACGCGAGATTCTGTCACTGCTCAGAAACGGCGCTATGACGGCGGGCGAGATCGGCGCTAAATTTGAAATAACCGGCGCATCTATTTCGCACCATCTCGCGGTTCTGCGTGACGCGGGACTGCTAATAGACGACCGTCGCGGCAAATATATTTATTATGAGCTGAATATGACGGTGCTTGACGAGCTGCTCGGCTGGGCGGCCGATTTGAAAGGAGAAAAACGATGAAAATAAAAAAATCGGTTCTGATTCTTCTTTGCGTGTTGGCGCTTTTACCGCTGGCGCTGACGGCCTGGTTTTATCCGCGCCTGCCCGAAGCCATTCCCATGCACTGGAACATTGACGGCACCGTGCGTTACGACCCCAAGCACAACCTCTGGATAACAGCGGCGCTGTCGCCCCTGTTTGCGGTGCTGTTTCCCGTTCTGGCTAAAATTGACCCGAGAAGGCGCAATTACGAAAAGTTTGGCGGCGTCTATCAAGGCTTTATGATCGTCATGCAGCTGTTTTTGCTTTTGATGAACGGCATCGTTATTTCCGAAGCGCTTTACCCCGGACGCATCTCGGTTTCCACCGTTGTAACGGTTGGTGTAGGGCTGCTGTTCGTGTTCCTCGGCAACATTATGCCCAAGGTCAAAAGCAACTTTTATATGGGCGCGCGCACGCCGTGGACGCTGTCCGACCCCGATGTCTGGTTTAAAACCAACCGCCTGTCGGGCTATCTGTTCTTTATCAGCGGCATGGTCATCTGCATCTGTCCGTTTATTTTCTCAGAGAAGATAACCTACGCAGTTTTAATGGCAGCGACTATTGCCGCCGCAATCATTCCGGCCGTTATGAGCTACCTTTGGTACCGGCAAAAGCACCGCAACAGCGAGAATGGCTAACCCGCCGGGAGCGGCGATAAGCAGCCTCCCGCCTGTATGCTTCACGGTGCAAACGCGTTATCAATAAAATTGTATTTTAAGGCGCGATTGTCAGCATCCTTCAGGCGGCCGATCGGATAGAGCGCCCGGAAGCGTGCCATTAAAAAACGACGCTGATGCCCGACAAAAAAGCGACGGAAATTTTCCGCCGCTTTTTTATTCGTATACCGGTATTGCAGGCCGCAGGGCTTAAAGCTTTTTGAGAATCTTGTCCCCGACATACAGCCCATGCGCCGCCGCGTGTGAAAGCGAGCGCGTAAATCCTGCGCCGTCGCCCACCGCATAAATATTGTCGCAGCCCTCAAGCTCAAAATCGTTGGTGGCGGGGCGCGCCGAGTAATATTTGCATTCCACGCCGTAAAGCAGCGTATCGTAGTTGGCGGTTCCGGGAGAAACTTTATCCAGCGCGTGCAGCGTTTCGATAATATTATCAAGCTGACGCTTAGGCATGCACAGGCTTAAATCGCCGGGTACGGCATCGAGCGTGGGACGCACGGTGGACTGGCTCAAGCGATGCTCGTTGGTGCGTCTGCCCGCCTCCAAATCGCCAAGGCGCTGTACCAGCACGCTGCCGCCCGAGATCATATTCGCCAGCGAGGCCACGGCACGGGCATATTCAATCGGCTCGTCAAACGGCTTTGTAAAGCGAATGGTGGTCAGCAGCGCAAAGTTGGAGTTTTGCGTCTTTTTCGCCTCGTCACGGTAAGAGTGGCCGTTCACGGTCAGAATGCCACCGGTGTTTTCCATCACGACGCTGCCCCGCTCGTTAAAGCAGAACATGCGGGTGGTGTCGCCATACATCTTAGAGCGGTACCAGATTTTCGGCTCGTAGATCTGCTGCGAAAAATCCTGCCAGATCAACGAGGACATTTCGACCCGCACGCCGATATCGATCTGGTTATTAATGAGCGGCACATTGTTCTTGCGGCACCACTCGGAGAAGAACCGGCTGCCTACCCGCCCGACGGCAAAGATGATGTGCTCAGCCTCAAGCCGGCCGGTCTCGCCGCCGCGACGCTTTAAGGTCAGCAGATGATTTTTGCGGTCGACGTCGGTAACCTCGGTTTCGGTAATGATGTCAACGCGGCCGCGCAGTGAATCGACCAGCTCCAGCATGGTGGCAAAGTTCGAGTCGGTGCCCAGATGCTTGAGCTGCGCCTGATGCATATGCAGGTCGTTTTGCAGACAAAGCTTTTTAAGCGCGTTAGACGGCATAAACCGGTCGGTTGTGGCGCCAAAGCCCACCAGCACCGAGTCGGCCTGTTCGATATAGTCGATGACCAGCTTCTGCGGCAGATAGTCGGTCAGCCAGCCGCCATATTCGGTTGAAATAACATATTTGCCGTCAGAGAACGCACCGGCGCCCGCCAGTCCCTCCATAATCGAGCAATGCGGGCAATGCACACAGGTGTGCGCGCCGCCGCCCACCATGGGACATGCGCGTTTTCTCAAATCCGGCCCCTTTTCAATAAGAGTAATTTTAAGTGACGGCTTCTCTTCTATCATACGGTAGGCCGCCATCAGCCCGCCGATACCTCCGCCTATAATCGCAATATCGCAGTTTTTGTAATCAGACACCCGCAACAGTCCTTTCGACAAATTATCCGCCGCCGGTCGCATAAACCGCCAGCGACTCTTATTGTATCATAATATTTTGTCCCCGGAAACAGGAATATCGCAAACAAAAGATTTTACCGTAAGATAGCAGTCGGCCAGCGCTTTTAAAGGATATCAAAGCACGTTTTAAGCGGCGCTCAGGCCCGGCAGATAAGCGTCAAGATTTTTACCCCCCCTATGGGTAACCCGGCTTTTTCGGTTACTGCTACCCCAGCAGCCCAACCTCCCCATAATAGCGCGCCGCACCGGGGTGCAGCGGTATCGACAGATCCTTGCTGATAAAATCAGGGCCGTTCTGCGCCTGCGCCAGCTCGTCAATGTTCTCGTGAAGATATTTTGTGATCGTATAGCCCAATTGCTCATCCATGCTGTCATCCACGCACAGCAGGCATTTAACCCCAAAGGTTTCGACGTCCTCGGTCTGCCCCTCGTAGGTTCCGGCCGGAATCACCGCTTTAACAAACCGGCTGTCACGGCTTAAAATCTGATCCAGCTCCTCATCGGTGTAAATCAGCAACCGATAGGGCTGCACGTCGGCCAGATCGGCCATGCTCTTGATCGGAATGCCCGCAAAGCCGTGCACGGCGTCAACCGTCCCCTGCCCCAGCGCGTCGCTGCCCGAGCCGAGGCCGTAATGCTCAAGTCTTGTGTTCGTCCCGTCGATGCCCAACACCCGCAGTGCCATCAACGCAGAGGCCTCGGTCGTCGAATCCTGCGGCCCGACCGACACCCGTCTGCCTAAAAGATCGTGGACATAAACCAGCCCGGACGTATCGGCGGCCAACCAGTTAGAATAGCTCATATACACGGCGCCTATGGCCCTTAGCCCCGCCGTCCGCTCGTTTTTAAACGCGCCTGTTCCCGAATAGGCGCTGTAGGCCACATCGGCGCTGACCAGCGCCATATCCACCTGACCGGCCTGCAAGCCCTTGACATTAAACAGCGACCCCTGCGAGGCGCTGATATTAATTTTAAGCGTCGGGACAGCTTCGTTGAGAATCTGCGCGATGGCGCGCCCGACAGGATACATCGTGCCGCCGCTATCGGCCGTGCCGATGGTCAGCACCTGTATATCAGGGCCGGCATTGCGGTCGTTTCTTTTAAGCAGTTGCCGGACGGCGGCAAAGCACACCGCAAGCACTGCGGCTGCTAAAACAGTGGCAATCAGTATTTTCAGTCGTCGGCTGAGCATCGGACGGCCCCTCTCAAAACAAAATTTTAGCGGCTCAATTCTCGCCGCGGACAGCGAAATGACCAGCCTGATACTATTATAACACGGATAAAGCGCTGATTCCAAGCATCGGACAAAAACAAGGTGAGTCTACAGGACGCAGACTCACCTTGTTTTATAGAAACGGGGGGCGTATTAAGCTGTTTTAAAGGCCTGCAAACTCAGCGGGGCAGCAGACCTGAAATGACCGAAAGGAATATCGGGTTGTAAATATCGTCGATGATAACGGCAAAGGAGGGGTAAAGCACCCACGCGATGGTGTGCCAGCCGTACTCGTCCATAACTGCTTTGGTGTTGGCGACAGCGTTCGGGCCGGAGCCGCAGCCCCATCCGCAGTTGCCCGCCGCCATAACGGCGGCGCCGTAGTTGCGGCCGAACATATTGTAAGAAACGAAGATCGCGAACAGCGCCATCAGCACCGCCTGCGCGGCCAAAATAATGCCCATCTGGCCCGCAACGGGCGCTAACTTGGTAATATA
>JAEWMM010000256.1 GCA_023457175.1 Bacillota bacterium
GTATCCACCATTTCCAGCACGCCGCGATCTAATTTCCCTCGTTGCAACATTTTATATCACCCAAGTACTATTTTATCAGATACATATGAAAAAGCCCAGCATATGCGGGGCTTTTTCGACAGGCTGAGACACAATAAAATTATTGTGTCTTGCGGTGCAATTTGCTACCATCGAAGCATTGGTTTAATAAAGTGGAGGTGCATATGCAGGTTAATCAGGAAATTTTTATGCTGGTGGCAGAAGAAATGAGCATCAGCCGCGCCGCTCAGCGGGCTTGTGTCACCCAGCAGTGTGTCAGCGACCATATCAAGCGCCTTGAGCAGCAGCATCACGTCAAGCTGTTTACCCGCCGCCCGCGCTTTCAGCTGACCGCGGCAGGGCAGACGATGCTGCGCACCCTGCGCAACATGCAGGCGATGGAGCGCGCCATGAACAACGATCTGAGGCGCTGGTCGCAAGGGATAAAGGGGCATTTTACGCTGGGCATTGGCGCCTCCCGTGCGCGGGCGATACTGCCGCTCGTACTGCCCGACTATGCGCAGCATTTCCCAGAGGTGGAGATTGATGTTGTGATGGACGATACCGTTATGCTGACCGACAAGCTGCGGCAGGGCAAGATGGATCTGTTTATCGGGGTAAACGCAGGCCATGACGATGATTTCCGTTTTGAGTCGGTGTGCGATGACGAAATTTGCTTGATCATCTCAGATAAACTGCTGCGCGAGGCGTTTGGCAATGACAGCCGGCGCGTTTTAGAAGAAAGCATTGATCTGACCCAATGGACGCATGTGCCGTTTTCTCAGAATTTCAGCACCAGCGCCGCCAGCAAAATGCTGCTTGAATTTTTGGCGCGCAGCCATCTGACGCTGAAAATTCCCTATCGCATCAGCGACACGGAGACTCAGATATCGCTTTGCGCCGCCGGTATGTGCGCCGCCTTTTGTCCGCGGATGCTGCTTCACGGTGTTTGGACGCATAATCTGCATTGCGCGCCTGAACAGCGGATACACGTCCTTTCCATCAGAGAACTTGAAGAACGGCTGCGAATAGAGGTGGTGTCTCTGAAAGCTGCGGACATGCCCGACTATATGGTTGAGTTCCTAAAAATATTGTGCCGTCAGGTGCGAAAGACCGCTTTACAGCTGTGAGGCGGGGGACACCGCCTGCGGTACCGGATACTTTAAATGGCCGGTAAGCGCGGTATCCCGGGCAGGGCTCATAAAGCTGTCCGTACACGGTATGGCGTTCCCTTACACAACCTGCGCGCCCAACGTCCGCAAGGCTTTTCCAGTACCCTTGCGCCCCGCTTTTAAACCTTAATACTAATCTCCAATAAAACGGCAGCTATCCTGATGAGCCTTTTTCCATCATCCGTCGTTATTCGCTCCGGCGCGCCAGCCCGTCTGCGTTCTGCCCCCTCCGGACTGACAAAAAATCCCGCGCTAATTATGCTGCTGCTTTATTGGGGATTAGTATAAAACATGCGGCGTCGGCGCTGCGTTGTGCCGATAGCCCATACCATTATCTGTACGCCTGATGGCGTGCGCCTCCACTTAGCCCGTGCAGGCGCTCATCCTGCGCCAAAGGCTGTTTGCCGGTGCGCAAAAAGCCCCACCGGATGATACGGCCGGTAGGGCTTGCGCAGAATTTTGAGCGTGTGACTTGCTTTTAAACCGCTGAGTGAGCTTGGGCCTCAGACCCGGCGGGGCCGTCTGTATTGCGCCGCGCGGGCCGTTTAATATTTGCTGTGCGAGTCCTCGGCAAAGCCGCTGCCCGGGTCAAGCGTTCCGGGTGCGGCGAAAAATGCGTCGCCGTTGGCTATGTCCCCGTCAACAGCGGACAGCGTAAAGCGGCCGACCTCCCGCTGGAGCGTCTGTGCCTGTGCCGATAACTCCTCGCTTGCCGCGGAGCTTTGTTCGGCGGTGGCCGCGTTGGTCTGCACCACCGAGCTGACCTGAGCCAGCCCGTCGGTAATTTGCTCGATGGCCAGCGCCTGCTGCGCGGAAGCGGTGTCGATTTCCTGAATGGACTGCTCCATCAGCTTGGCCTTTGCGGCGACATCCTGCAAAATTTTCACCGTCTCGGCGGATAATTTTTCGCCTTCTGATATGACCTCGACCGAGTTTTGAATCAGCACGCCGGTCTGTTGGGCCGCCTCAGCCGATTTGGCCGCCAGTGTGCGAACCTCGTCGGCGACTACAGCAAAGCCCTTACCGGCCTCTCCGGCTCGGGCCGCCTCAATCGCGGCGTTTAGGGCCAGAATATTGGTCTGAAAGGCGATGTCTTCAATCAGTTTGGTAATGTTGGAAATCTTTTCGGAGGCAGCGCCGATTTTGTTCATGGCGTCGTCCAGCAGATGCATGTGCGCGTTGCTGTTTTCAATGCCCTCTCCGGCCTGCGTCACATATTCCGACGCTTTGATAACGTTGGCGGTGTTCTGCTCCGCCTGAGCGGCTACATCGGCTATCGAGGCGCTCAGCTGCTCAATGCTCGCGGCCTGTTCGGTGGCGCCCGCCGCCAGCGCCTGCGCACCGCTCGATACTTGCTCAGCACCGGAGCTTACCTGATCGGCCGATATTTTTATGAGGTTCAGCGTGCTGTTCAAAGCGCTTGAGATGTCTTCAAAGGCATCTTTGATCGGCCTGAATTCGCCCTCATAGTCCTGCTCAAGTGAGATGCACATATTGCCCTGCGCCATTGACTTGAGCGTATTGGTAATCTCCTGAATATAGCCGATATAATGGTTAAGCCGGGTCACGGTGCGGTTAAGCGCCTGACCCATCTGACCAATCTCATCTCGCGTCGTAATCTCCGCCGAGATATCCAGCCTGCCGTCGGCAATCAGATTTGCTGTCTGCGTAAGCCTTTTCATGGGCTGTATGATGCCCCTGGAGATGGACAGAATCATGCCCACCAGCACTAAAACCGCAGCGGCGAATATGCACAGGATAATCAGTGTAAGCCGGTTAAATTCCCGATAGAATTCCTTGTCCGGCAGGCCGGTGGCCACATTCCAGCCGGAAGTGCCAACGGGACATACATAGCCGTGCGTGGCGGTACCCTGAGAGGCATAGTTGAGGCTGCCTTCGGTCGAGGACAACAGCGCTGTTTTGATGTTGTCAGACAGAGCGATATCGTTGACATGGAGGTTAACCATCGCACTATCCGGATGATAAATTACCTGTCCTGCGGCCGAGGTCAGAATATAAAACCCGGTGTCACCAAGCTTGTAGCTGCCTATATCCTCGGTCAGGCCGGCCAACGAGAAGTCATAGCCGATTGCGCCGATCAGCTTTGTGCCGCCGGGGGCGTAAACCGGCGCGATGACGCTGACCACCTGCAGCTTGGTGGTAAAATCCTCATAGGGCTCGGTCATGATGGTGTCTCCGGCGTCGGTAAGCTGCTTATACCACGGGCGCTCGGTAACGACATAATTTTCAGCGGTAGAGCCGCTTGCAAGTATAAGCTGGCTGCTGTCGATGTCACAGACCCACACGTCAATAATTGCGTGTACGTCCGATTCGCGGCTGGCTGCCAGTGTTTTACTGATATCGGCATATTCCTCCGCATCCCGCACGACACCGCCCGGGTTTAATGCGGTAAAAAAGCGTCGCAGCTGCGCGCTTTCCGAAAGCTGGCCGGCCCGGCTGCGGTAGTGATCAAAATAGCTTTCAATATCCTTGGCGGCGCTTTGAGACTTGGCAACCAATTCCCGATCCGTCATTTTTTCAATATTGACGCGCACGAGGCTTAAAGTGGAAATACCCACTGCGGCGGCAGCCAAAAAAACGGGGAGCCCAATTAAAAGCAGAATTTTAGCCATAAGGCTTTTGAGGCCCCTTGTCTGCGATATCGATGAGACATGCGAGCTTGCTTGTTTAAACATCATTGTGCGTCCTTTTATTAATTTGAGCTTATGTGAAAATGCGCAGAAAAGCTTTTCCCTTTCGGTGCAACCTCCTTATCAGTATGCCGAATCAAAGGAAATAGCGGGTGACATCTTGTTTATCAGGGCCATAAAAACTGTTTTTTCGACAAAAAACTATTGCATATATTCTATATTAACACCGTTTTTTTGTCAAACATCACCTATATAGGATTTTTATTGAAATCATAGCAATTTCTTGCAGGAATTCCGCCAAAATTAAGAATTATGATGATTTTTGCGTTGTTTTAGTTTTTATAAGATAAATATTTTTTTTGATATTGCCATTTTCATCTTATGAAAGTATAGTGAGAAGGCCATGTGCTTTGAGAGGAGCAGACTTTTCTATATAAAAGATCCGTATTAGTATAATATTGGATATTATTCTTATATTTTATTTGATAATGTGGAAAGAATTTGGTAAAATGATGATAAGAGTATTATACTCAAAAATGTTGCGCCCTCATGATATCGGCGAAAGCAGGTACGGCACCTTTTGATTACAAAGGCACATATCGTATTTATACGCGGCACGGATTAAGACGCTATAAAAATAGCGACGCTGTTTTGCCGCCGACAAGGCCGGCGACTCGGGCGAACGCCCGGCAAGGAGGATAACGCCGCCAAAAGGCAAAACAAAACGTCAGGTTTTATGTGTTTTCAGTTCGTGTTTGGTATTAAACCTGAGATAGCAATAAGAGCCCGAAGCGGTCGCATAAGACGGTTTGCGCTTTCGTTGGTTAAAGGGAGGGTGAATATGGCAGCACGCAAAATGATTCTGGTCGTTGACGACAGCAGCATTAACCGGCAGATACTTTGCAAGATATTGTCCGATGATTACGATATTTTACAGGCGGAAAACGGCAGAAAAGCGCTGGACCTGCTTGAGCAGTACGGCGGACGGATAGCTGTTATTCTGCTTGATATTGCTATGCCCGTTATGAACGGCTATGAGTTTTTGGACACGGTTCAGGCGCTGCCCAAATTTTCAGGTATTCCAATTATTGTGATGACGCAGCACGAGGGCGAAGAAACCGAGCTGGCCGCCCTGACGCTTGGCGCCTCGGATTTTTTGACAAAGCCCTATCGCCCGACCATCATCAGGCAGAGAATTGCCAATATGATCAAGCTGCGGGAAACGGCTTTAGCCGTTAACTCGGTCGAGCGCGATCCGGTGACGGGCGCCTATAATAAGGACGAATTTTATCGGCGCGCCGAAGAGATGCTCATGCGGGAGCCGAATAGGAATTTTTATATTATTTCGGCCGATGTTGAGCGGTTTAAGCTGGTCAACGACCTTTTTGGCACCGACGAAGGAGACAGGCTGCTTAAATATATCGCCAAGCTGCTGCAAATGAGCGTCTCCGAAGAGGGCATCTGCGGTAAATTGAGCGGCGATATCTTTTTTGCCATGTTCCCTGAAGATCGCTATGAAGATCCTGAACGCTGTATTTTCGAGTTTATTTCCAATGCCATTCGGGACTACCCGCTGAATATCAGTCTTTCGTTAAAATGCGGCGTTTACCGTGTGCGTAACCGTAACGTGCCGGTCAGCGTTATGTGTGACCGGGCCAAGCTGGCGGCCGATTCAATCAAGGGCAAGTACGATATCGATTTCGCCTATTATGAAGAGTCGCTGCGGGAGCTGCTGCTCGCCGAGCAGCAGATTATCAACGACATGAAGACGGCGCTGCGCAACAGAGAGTTTGTCGTCTATTTTCAGCCGATATACGATTTGACGACCCAAAAGATTTCCGGCGCCGAGGCGCTGGTCAGGTGGCGGCATCCCCAAAAGGGGCTGATTTCTCCCGGCCAATTCGTTCCCTTGTTCGAAAAGAACGGCTTTATAACCGACTTGGATATTTATGTATGGGACAATACCTGCCGGGCCATCCGCGAGTGGATTAACTGCGGCTATAATGTGATGCCGAT
>JAEWMM010000257.1 GCA_023457175.1 Bacillota bacterium
ACCGAATACGAAAAGCTGCCCAAGAACGCGCGCAAATATATCGAGTATGTCGAAAAGGCGCTCGGATACCCCGTCACCTACGTATCCACCGGCCCGGCGCGTGAGCACATCATCTACCGCTAATAAGAAACACGACAGCCGACAGTACCGCTTTAATGCGCACTGTCGGCTGTTTTTTATCTAGGCAAATAGTCCGCTGACGCGTTTACAGGCAGTATGTATCGCACTCACAGCAGCACGGTGTTCGCTACAACGGCAATAACCGGCAATGTTATCAGCGATATAACGGTCGTCACTGCGACAAGGCTGCTGGGGTATAAAACCTCCTTGCCCAATGAGGCGCTCAGCAGAATGACCGACACCGCCGAGGGACAGGAGAAACAGTAGATGGCCGCCAGACAGGCCGTATCGGCGCCCAAAAACCAATCCGCGGCGCCCAACGCCACAATGACGGCAATAGCGGCCAGCGGCAGAATCATTGTGCGCAGCAGCGCCGTCCAATACATGCGCAGGCTTTTGAGGTCGGTAAGCTTCAGCTCAGCTAAAAATACGCCGGTAATAATCATCGAAAGCGGCGTCGTCAAGCCCCCGAGCAACCGCACGGTGTCGATAACCGGACCGGGAATCGGAATCTGAAGGCCGAAGATCAAAAGCCCCAGCACCACCGAGAGGATACCCGGATTATACAGCAGCTTTTTTATGTTGAAGCTGCCGCCCAGCTCGGTGATGCCCTGCGTCCAGTGGAACAGTAAAAATACCGCGACAAAGGCTGTGGCAAAAAAAGTGCTCTCTTCGCCCAGCGTGGCCCGAATCAACGGAATAGCCATATAAGCGGCGTTTGCGTAAATAATCCCGAACCGCTCGGTGCGGCAGGCCTGCCCCTCACGGGTGCAGATCAGCAGGCGAGAGGCCAGAATTGCCAGCAGATGCAACAGCACGGCCAGCAGAAAGGTCAGGCCAAAGCCCGCCAGCAGCTCATACTGCATCGGCCGGTAAAGCGACGAGAGCATCACGCCGGGCAGCGCGATATTAAGCAGAAAAGTGCTTAAGTAACGCGCGACCCCTTCGGTAAGTAGGCCCTTTTTGCTGCAAAAAATGCCCACAACGGTGAGCAAAAACATAATCGCGACCTGATGCGCTACAATAATAGCCGACTGCATGTTATAAATTCCCTTCCACAAAACAAAGGCGGAACGCCGGGGATATACGGTCTTTACGTATCCCGCAGCATCCCGCCATAAGCATAGACAGGCTTTGTTATCTCGCCGGTTTGGGCCCGCGCGATAATGCGCCTTTAAATTAGTGACTAGAAGCGTTTAGACTGTTACAGCACAGCCTTTTTCATTCTTTCCATCGCTTGCTTGGTTCTTTCGCGGTCGCCAAAGGCGGTAAGACGGAAATAATGGACGCCGTTCTGACCAAAGCCCGCGCCGGGGGTACCCACCACATTGGCCTTCTCAAGCAAGTGATCAAAGAACGCCCAGGACTCCATGCCGTTGGGGCACTCCATCCAGATATAAGGGGAGTTCTGCCCACCAACAAAACGGATGCCCATCTCGCGCAGGCCGTCACCGATAATCTTGGCATTCTCACGGTAATAGTCGATGTTCGCCTTGATCTGCTTTCTGCCCTCGGGGGAGAAAACAGCAGCGGCGGCGCGCTGGGTCACATAGGGCACGCCGTTGAACTTGGTCGTCTGGCGGCGCAGCCACAGCTTGTTGAGTTTGCCGCCGAGCAGCGCCATCGGCACGACGGTGTAGCCGCAGCGGGTACCGGTAAAGCCCGCTGTCTTGGAGAGAGAGCAGAACTCAATGGCACAGTCTCTGGCGCCCTCTACCTCAAAGATGCTTCTGGGCAGCGCAGGGTCGGAGACAAAGCACTCATAGGCCGCGTCAAAAAGAATGACGGCATTTTTCTGCTTGGCATAGGCAATCCACTCGGCCAGCTGTTCACGGTTATAGGCCGAGCCGGTCGGGTTGTTCGGTGAGCAGAGGTAGATGATATCGGCGTCGACAGCGTGGTCGGGCATCGCCAAAAAACCGTTTTCCAGCGTGGCGTTCATCAGCTTGATGCGGCGGCCCGCCATGACGTTGGTGTCTACATAGACCGGGTAAACGGGGTCGGGCACCAAAACGGTGTTGTCGGAATCAAACACATCCAGAATATTGCCAAGGTCGCTCTTGGCGCCGTCGCTGATAAAAATTTCATCGGCCGACAGCGTGACCTTCATCTCTTCGGCGTAATAAGCGGCAATCGCTTCTTTTAGAAAATCGTAGCCCTGCTCGGGGCCATAGCCGCGAAAGCTCTCTTTTTGGCCCATCTCGTCGGCGGCGGCCTTCATGGCCTGCACCACAACGGGCGCCAGCGGCAGCGTAACGTCGCCGATGCTCAGCCTGATGATGTCGGCGTCAGGATGCGCCGCGCTGTATTCTCTGGCCTTTCGGGCAACGGTTGAAAAAAGATAGCTGTCCTTGAGGTTATCGTAGTGTGCATTGAGCTTCATGGGTTCAATCTGCCTCCTTTTAATATGCGCAAATACGCGCAGAATTTTTGTGATGCCGCTGAAAGTCGCTGCGGCAGCCATATGTCGCCAACCATCTTAAAAACAGGAACAGGATTGGGCGGATATTTTGTGTCCGGCAAGGACGATAATACGAATACGGCAAGACACAAAATAGGCCGCCAAGACAGTCCTGTTTTTAAGCTGGCTGACCAATAGGCAGACGGCTCGGCCGCTGCCTGAATGCACCTAAATACGGCCACTTACCCTTTAAAATCCCGGCAGTGGGGCCGGGCCGTTTACCGATACCACGCACCACCTTCGTGGCCTTTTCCCTTGCCCGAAGCGGCGCCAATCGGCCGCTACCCAGCCATGCCTTTCGCGTAAACGCCGGTCGGTCGGGCTTACATTGCGTTGTGTTTTGCTATAATAAACAAAACGCCGGCGGAGCTTTTGAAAAGACAAAAACTCTCTCCCGACGCCACTGTCCGAAAAATACCACAAGAAATTGTCTGTAAAAGCGGTTGTCTCTTAAAACCGTTACATTCTGCAAATGCAAGAATGGCTATTTGAGTTATTATAGCATAACCCCCCGCCTTTCGCAAGCGAAACCTTGCCCCAACCGGTCAAATACAAGCGCCATAAGCAAGTCGGGCCGGTATGCAAAAGGGCCGCGAAGCCTTCGCTTTGCGGCCCTTTGACAACGACTATACGGGCCTACTTCTTCAGCCAGCTCATCATCTTGCGCAGCTGTGCGCCGACAATCTCAACGGGGTGCGCGGCCTCCAGACGGCGGGTGGCCATGAACTTGGCGCGGCGGCCCGCGCGGTTCTCAGAGATCCACTCGGACGCGAAGGTGCCGTCCTGAATCTCGCGCAGCACTTTTTTCATCTCCTTGCGGGTCTCCTCGGTGATGATGCGCCTGCCGGTGCGGTAATCGCCATATTCGGCAGTGTCCGAAATGGAATAGCGCATCATGGCAAAGCCGCCGGAGTTGATGAGGTCGACGATGAGCTTCATCTCGTGCACGCACTCAAAATAGGCCATCTCAGGAGCGTAGCCCGCCTCGACCAGCGTATCAAAGCCCGCCTTCATCAGCTCGGTGACGCCGCCGCAGAGCACGGCCTGCTCGCCGAACAGGTCGGTCTCGGTTTCCTCCTTGAAGGTGGTCTCGATGATGCCCGCTCTGCCCGCGCCAATGCCGCACGCGTAGGCCAGCGCATATTCGCGCGCCTTGCCGCTCTCATCCTGATGGATGGCGATGAGTGAGGGAACGCCCTTGCCCTCCTGATACTGGGTTCTGACGGTATGGCCGGGGCCCTTGGGCGCAACCATAATGACATCGACGCCCTTGGGCGCTTCGATCTGCTTAAAGTGGATGTTAAAGCCATGCGCGAACATCAGCACATTGCCCTCGACGAGGTTGGGCGCAACTTCCTCCATGTAGATGTCGGCCTGCTTCTCGTCAGGCACGAGCATCATGATGAGATTGGCGGCCTTGGCCGCCTCAGAAACCGGCAGAACCGTCAGGCCCGCCGCGGTGGCCTTCTCGCAGCTTGCGCTCGAAGAACGCAGGCCGACGACGACATTGACGCCGCTCTCCTTCAGGTTCAGAGCATGCGCATGCCCCTGGCTGCCGTATCCGATAATCGCCACCGTCTTCCCGTCGAGAAGACTTAAGTTGCAGTCAGCATCGTAAAACATTTTTGCCATTTTTGTTTACCCTCCAATTACTTATTACATCATTTATTATTCCAAGCGCCGCCTAACGTCGTACACAGGCACAGACGGCGCTTTTTTCAGGTTCAATACCAGTGTTCCGTTAAAAGCAGCAATTTAAAAACAGCTAAGCCACTGCGCTTTTAATTAAAGCTTCGTATAAATCGCTTACTGGGGCGCGTTGCGAATCGCGTCCTTCACCGAAGCGCCGCCCGGTATCATCGGCATGACCATCTCATCCTTGTCAATGAGGCAGTCGATGACGCAGGTTTTGCCCGAAGCCAGCGCCTCTTTAAAGCAGGCTTCGAACTGGGCCAGCGTCTCGGCATGATAGCCCTTGGCGCCAAACGCGTCAGCCACCGCCGCAAAATCGGTCTTGCGCTCGGGGTCGGTCGCCGCATAGCGGTGATCATAAAACAGCGTCTGCCACTGGCGCACCATGCCAAGCACCCGGTTATTCATCACAACGGTAACGATCGGCAGGGCGTAGCTGACCGAGGTACAAAGC
>JAEWMM010000258.1 GCA_023457175.1 Bacillota bacterium
GTCATATCCAGCGTATAGGCGTCGCTTGAAAGAGCGCCGACGGCGTCGAAGGTCATGCTGGTCGCGTCGTCGATGGTGAGGGCCAGTTTGGCCGTGTTGGAGGCATCGCCAAAGCTGCAATCAAAGATCAGGCTGGTGATGGCGCCCTCGGTTGGCGAAGCGGTATCGGGCGCTGAGGCGGCATCGGATAAAGCCAGAGGGGTACAGGTCAGATTGGCGGTCTTAATCAGGCCGTTTTTGATGTCTAGCGTCAGGACCGCGTCCATATCCGGCAGGCTTCTTTCGATTTCGGCGATGGCGTCGTTAATCGTGTCCTCATAGGATTGACCGGATGTGGCGGCAAAAGTGACGGGGCCCAGCATACTTTCTATTGCCGTACCGAATTCCGATTCAAAATAGATATAGCGGTAGTAGCCGAGTATGGCGTTTTTAAGATCGGCGCTAGGGATATTGACCACATATTTTTTGCTCTGCTGATCGTATGTATAGGTCGCATTGGCGAGCGCACCCTTTAAGATGGGCAGAATATCGGCCCGGAGCTTCTCGGAGGAAATGGAACTGATGGCGTTGATATACTCAATTTGACCGCTGATGATGCCCTGCATCATATCGAGTGTCGGCGTGTCGAGCGGGTAAACGGCATTAAGCGCACTGCCCGCATAATCCTGCGCAAAGGAGGCGGGGTTGAGCGATACGGCCGTCTGACTGAAGGTGGGCACTCCCGCAACGACAAATTCGGGCGATATAAAAGTATGAGCCTCCAGTATCGGCCCGCCCTTGAGATAAACCGAGGCGTTTAAAGCGGCGGTTTTCTGCGCGGGATCGCTGCTAAAGCTGCCGCGGATGCCGGCGTCTTTGAGAATGACATTTGCAAAGGGTGCATAAGGATTATCCTCAATGGATTTTACCGTAACATTAAAATCGGTTGTTTCGGCAGCGCCGCCCCGGCCCTCAAACAGGAGCTTTGCGGCGGGAACCTTTTGGTATATTTTTTCGACCGCAGCCTGCTGTTGCGCAGCCGTTGCGGTGAAAGCGGCTTCGACCGCGGCCTTGGGGTCGCGCGCTGAGGACATTTTGACGGCCACCGCGACAACCGCGACGGCACAGACGGCGGCAACACCGACCAGCAGCTTGAAGTTACCCGCTTTCTTAGGGGGCAGAGTGGCAATGGCCTCTGAGGCATTAAAATTTGCGTCGTTCATCTCGTTCATGAAAATCCTCCTGTTATTCTCTCATGGCCGTTGTACGGCATAATTATACATCGTGCGTGTTGCTGAAAAGCAAGGCTAAAACGCCGGGCTGGCGCTGTTCTTCGGGCAGGTTCTTGAGCATCAGCGCCGTCGAGAGCCGTCCGTTGCGTAGCAGGAACAACGCATCGGCCAGAACGGCAATCTGCTGCGGTTCATGAGACGTGAACAAAACGCCCACACCCTCCGACTTTAGGCGGCACAGCAGCGCCGACAGCGCGCGGCAGCCCGGCGCGTCCAGCGCGGCAAAGGGCTCGTCAAGCAACAAATAATCGGGTCGGCCCACCAAAGCGGCGGCGATGGACAAACGCTTCTTCATCCCGCCCGAAAGCGCGCCGGCACGCTTTTTGCGAAAAGGCTCAAGCCCAAGCTGCACTTCAATAGAAGCTTCGGAAAAGGTAGGGCCGTCCAACCCCTGCGCCGAATACCACAGCTTAAGGTTATCGCGTACCGAAAGCTCAGGCAGCAGTGCCGGTTCTTGCGGGACAAAGGCCATTTTGCCGTCGCAGCAGACGGTGCCGGCGTCAGGCTGAATCAACCCGCAGGCCAGCCGCAGCAGCGTGGTTTTGCCGGTGGCGTTTTGGCCCGCGATGCAGACGGCGGCGCCCGGCGCAAGCGAAAGGCTGATCTCTTTTAACACGGGCTGTCTTCTATCAAAGCTTTTTTGAAGCTTGCACAGCTCTAACACGTAGACACACCTCTTTTCACGTCGGAAAACGATGCCCGCGGCATGACCGACAAGACAATAAAACGGAAAGCCGCAGCCGGACGCACCAAGGACGGCAGCAAGGCTGCCTAACATCCGGGCGGATGTCTGACCACAAATTACTATCATACAACAGATGGCTCAATAATAAAAACCTTTTAGAAAAAATTTCCGTTTTAAACAGAATAACCGGATGTTGCGCTATCGCCGGGTGGCGCAAGCTCCTGTTTTCATTTCTATGGGGACAAACGCTGCTTCATTAATAATAAAGTGTTAAAATGGTTTCAAATTTTTGCCCTGTAACAAAATAAAGCAAAATATGGTCGGCGGGTAGCTTTAAAAGCGCCTGTATTTGCGCGGCTGTTTTTCGTAATACAAGGCGGACGACCAAGACAGGCGCGCGCTTAGGCGGTTAGGACAGCAGACAACAAAAAATAGCCGTGTGAAAACCCGGTGGTTTGGAAATGCGACAGCTAAAAGGGATGGATCACAGCGCCAAACGTACAGAATAGCGTTTACCACAACAACCTTCACACGAGGAGGCAGCCATAAGCCATCGTCATTTTATACGATTCGAGCGGGGGGAAGATAGAGGAACTTTGTAAAACCGGTTATAGCGACCGCAAAGTTGCCCTGCGTCTGGAATGCTGCGCGGCAGTGTCTCAAGAGCTTTAAAGTGGCAAAAAGCAGGCCGCCGCATGCGCTGCGACGGCCTTTGGTTTTTATTTATGATGCTGCCGGTTTATCTGCCGCAGCAGTGCTTATACTTTTTGCCGCTGCCGCAGGGGCAGGGGGCGTTTCGGCCCACCTTGCCGGCTTTGCGCTGCACCGGTCTGGCGGTACCGTCCGGTACAGGCTCGGCGGGCTTTGCCACCTGCTCGCGCTCGACCGGCGCTTCAACGCGTACCCGGACGGTGAGCAGCATTTTTACCGTGTCCTCGCGGATGGCCTGCACCATTGCGTCGTACATGTCCGAGCCCTCGACGCGGTATTCCACAA
>JAEWMM010000259.1 GCA_023457175.1 Bacillota bacterium
GGCCATACAGGTGCTGGATGAGCACGATCTTCACCAGAACAACCGGGTCTACGCTGGGCCGGTCGTTGTCCTTGCTGTACAGTGGCTCCACCATCTCGTACAGCCGTTCCCAGTTTACTGCCGCATCAATTTTCCGCAGCAGATGATGCTGCGGTACCAGACTTTCCGTATCCACCATTTCCAGCACGCCGTGATCTAATTTCCCTCGCTGCAACATTTTATATCACCCAAGTACTATTTTATCAGATACATATGAAAAAGCCCAGCATATGCGGGGCTTTTTCGACAGGCTGAGCGCCGCATTTATGGCATCAACGGCGGTTTTTTGTATTCCTTGTGAGGACGTGGGAATAAATATCCAACATCATATCAGGATACCCTAAAATATCGCACATGGTTTAGATTGTACATTAACACAAATACAAGATTTGCTATTTTTCTTGTAAATATCTTGTCTGCATCCTACTTTTCGTGTATATTTAAAATTGTAATGATTACAATTTGCAGGTTTGGCAATAAGGCCGTCATAAAACATCAACAAGGAACACAATGGTTATGAATGAACGCTATCACACCGTTTTGCAGGCGCTTAAAGGACATCATATCCGGCTGTCGCATCAGCGAATGAAGGTTGTCGCCTACCTTTGTGAGAACATGAATCACCCGACAGCCGACCAAATCTATGTCGCACTGCACAGAGAAGAGCCAACCCTTTCTAAAACGACCATATACAACACGCTGCATGTGTTGGTTGAAGCGGGACTGCTCAGAGAGCTTAACATTGAAGATACCGAGGTGCGATATGACATCATAACTGAAGCGCATGGACACTTCAAATGCGAAAGCTGTAAAGCTGTCTTCAATTTTGACATCAATTCCGAGCTGCTTGCCAGCACACAGCTGCCCGGTTTTAAGGTGCTTGACAAAAGCATTTATTTTAAAGGTATTTGTCCAAAATGCCTTTTGAGTAATAAATGAATAACAAATTTGAAGGGAGGATATTTTATGAGTACAGAATTACAATGCCCGGTGACCGGTATGACCAGAAAAGCCGTCGCAGGAGGCGGAACATCCAATAAGGATTGGTGGCCCAATCAGCTTAAGCTCAGCATTCTTCATCAGCATTCGGGACTGAGCAACCCTCTGGGGGCGGATTTTAACTACACCGAGGAATTCAAGAAGCTTGATCTTAACGCCGTTAAGCAGGATCTTTACGCGCTGATGACCGATTCTCAGGAATGGTGGCCCGCCGACTATGGCCATTACGGCCCGCTGTTCATCCGTATGGCCTGGCACAGCGCCGGCACATACCGATTCAACGACGGCCGCGGCGGCGCGGGCAGCGGCTCTCAGCGCTTTGCGCCCCTCAACAGCTGGCCGGATAACGCCAACCTCGATAAGGCCCGCCGCCTGCTCTGGCCGATCAAGCAAAAGTACGGCAGGCAGCTTTCCTGGGCCGACCTACTGATTTTCGCCGGCAACTGCGCGCTGGAATCGATGGGCTTTAAGACCTTTGGCTTTTCGGGCGGACGTGCGGATGTCTGGGAGCCTGAGGAGGACATCTACTGGGGCAGCGAAACCGATTGGCTTGGCGACAGGCGCTATTCCGGTGAGCGCGACCTTGAAAACCCGCTGGCCGCCGTGCAGATGGGTTTGATTTACGTCAACCCCGAAGGCCCAAACGGCAATCCCGACCCGGTGGCTTCAGGCCGCGACGTCATCGATACCATTGCCCGTATGGCGATGAACCCGTATGAGACGGTTGCGTTGATCGCGGGTGGGCATACGTTCGGCAAGTGCCACGGCGCGGCCAGCGCAACTCATGTCGGCCCTGAGCCTGAGGCTGCAGACATCACCGCGATGGGCCTTGGCTGGATCAGCGACTACAAGAGCGGCAAGGGCGGCGACGCCATCACGAGCGGCATTGAAGGCGCATGGAAGCCTAACCCCACCAAATGGGACATGGGCTATTTTAAGGTGCTGTTCAAGTACGAGTGGGAGCTGACCAAGAGCCCTGCGGGCGCTCACCAGTGGCTTGCCAAGGATGTTGACGAGGAAGACATGATTGTCGACGCCCACGACCCTTCAAAGAGATTCCGCCCTATGATGACAACCGCCGATCTCTCGCTGCGTTACCACCCGGTGCTCGAACCGATCGCCCGGAATTTCCATGACAATCCAGCCGAGTTTGAGGATGCGTTTGCCCGCGCCTGGTTCAAGCTGACCCACCGCGATATGGGGCCGCGCTCGCGCTACATCGGCCCGGAGATCCCGGCCGAGGATTTAATCTGGCAGGATCCGATTCCCGCGGCGGACTACGACCTGATAGACGTTGAGGACATCGTCGTTCTTAAGACCAAGCTGCGCGAAAGCGGTTTGAGCATCCCGCAGCTGGTGGGCACCGCATGGGCGGCGGCTTCGACCTTCCGCGGTTCGGACAAGCGTGGCGGCGCAAACGGTGCGCGCATCCGCTTGGCGCCGCAAAGAGACTGGGAGGTCAACGAGCCTGAGAAGCTGGCGGCGACACTTGAGGTGCTTGAGAGCATTCAGGCGGCTTTTAACGGTGCGCAGACGCAGAACAAAAAGGTGTCGCTTGCCGATCTGATTGTACTTGGCGGTTGTGCCGGTATTGAGCTGGCTGCCGAAAGAGCCGGATTAACGCTGACCGTTCCGTTTACACCCGGGCGAACCGACGCCACGGCTGAGATGACCGATGCCGCTTCGTTTGCGGTGCTTGAGCCCAAGGCCGACGGCTTTAGGAACTACCAGAAGACGAAATATGCGGCTTCTCCCGAGGAGATGTTGGTCGACCGCGCCCAGCTGCTGACACTGACCGCCCCTGAGCTGACGGTGCTGCTTGGCGGCCTGCGCGTGCTCAACATCAACTATCAGCAGTCGCAGCATGGCGTGTTCACAAAGCGCCCCGAGACGCTGACCAACGATTTTTTTGTCAACCTGTTGGATATGGGCACCGTATGGAAGCCTACGGCCGCGGACAAGGATGTGTTTGAGGGACGCGACCGTACCACCGGCGACCTTAAATGGACGGCAACCCGCGTTGACCTTGTGTTCGGCTCCAACTCACAGCTGCGTGCGCTCGCCGAGGTTTACGGCGCCGACGACGTTCAGGAGAAATTCGCTGCCGACTTTGTCGCCGCATGGAATAAAATTATGAATGCCGACCGTTTTGATTTGGCCTGATTGCCGCGGGGCTCTGATCTTGGTTCTGGCTTAACAGAATTTTAGGCAGCGGTATTATGAAAGCATATTTGATCATAAAAATATACAGTGCAGCCTGTCTTGATAAGAATGCGCCCTTGATTGAAGACCGGTCAAAATATTTTATAAACCGTAGACTTGTGCAGCGTGCATATTTATCTGCAATTTCCGGGCGGGGGGCAGTTTTAGCTGCCCCTTGTGCCAAGAAGGGAAAACCCAATGCTCAATTCCGTTAAAAAATATTTTTTACTGTTTATAGGCACACTTTCTTTGATGCTGGGCATCATCGGCATATTGCTGCCGGTCATGCCGACGACCCCTTTCCTGCTGCTGTCGTCGTTTTGCTACCTGCGCAGCTCTAAAAAACTCTATAACTGGCTCATTTATCACAGAATATTGGGCGCATACCTCTATAACTACCTGACCTATAAAGCTGTGACAAGGCGTATCAAGGTTACGGCGTTGATATTTTTATGGTGGGGCCTTATCGCCTCCATGCTGCTGATTAACCATTTGCATGTCCGGCTGTTTCTGGGCTTTATCGGCATAGCGGTCAGTATTCATCTGCTTATGCTAAGAACTATCAAGAAGTCGGATATGGTCAAGCCCGACCGCTTAGCAGGGGATAAGCACGAGCAATAAAAAGCGGCGGGCTTTTTAATAAAAATGCCGCAGACATTTTTATTTTGCGCATCGCGGACAGGCGGCGTTTTTTAAATTTATAAAATTGTCGGCAACAGCGTTTGCGCAGGAAAATGGAGGAATACGCATGTCTATACATTTTGAAGGCATTCTCGTCGCGTTCTTCTCTTATGTGATAATCGGAATATTCCATCCAGTTGTTATCAAGTGCGAATACTATTTTTCCAGCAGAATCTGGCCGCTGTTTTTGGTCTGCGGCATTTTGCTGCTGACCGGCGCGCTGTTCACCACCGGCATGCTTTCAATCGTCTTAAGCTTGCTGGGCGCTTCCTGCCTGTGGTGCATTCGTGAGCTCAAAGAGCAGGCGGAGCGCGTTGCCAAGGGCTGGTTCCCGCAAAATCCCAACCGGCGTACGGGGGGCCAAAAGCGACGGCACGATGCGCAGCGCCACACCGACAGGTCGGCCAATTGACATACTGTCAAACAACTCGAAACCAGGAACAGAATTGGCGGGATATTTTGTGTCTGGTAAGCACGATCATGCAGCCAGATGCAAAATAGTCCGCCAAATCCAATTGCCAAAGCAAATGCGACGGTTCAGCCAAGTAAGTCAATTCAAAACCTTTTCAAACGACGCCATAGCAGGCAAATTCACCACCGCGATCTGTTGTTGCTGTTTTGAATGTACGCTTTGCCTTATAATACCGCAAAGCCTTTTCGGTTTTCCTGCAATACTGCCGTGGTGATGTCCCGGATGTGATACGGTTTTTCGGGGTTGAATATCCTATTTTACCAAGTTGCTCTATCTTTCTTCGCTCAAATGCTGTAAAATGGTGGTGGTTCATGGCTGATGCCTCATGTGAATAATGGTGTTGCAGTAAATTCCATTCTACATATTTTGACCGTTGCGGGCTATTTGTTCTGTTGCATTTCATTTTTAAAATATATGCAAAATCAACCTGCTGCGGCATGACACGGGATGAATCTTTGATATAATTCTTTTTCATTTTGTGAAATAAGGTGTTGACGCTGATTGTCCGGCGACATATACTGTGAATAGTCCGTTTGGCGCGGCTGCGTTGTTTTAAACCTATCATGGTTGCGCCATGATGCGGCCGGATATTGAAGGGCCTGCTTGGAAATCCTTCAAATTGCCGTCGGGAACAGATTACCGGGCTGGCCTTACACTGCATTGCTTCTAAAAAGCGCTGCTCCGCCCAACGTCGGGCCGGCAGCGAAACACTCAGCAATGCAGCGGGCCGGGCCATCATTTTTTTTAGATTTTAGGAGGTCATAGTGATGTCAAAGTATGAACGCATCTACAATTTTTCGGCGGGTCCTTCAATGCTGCCCCTCGAAGTGCTTGAGGAATGTAACCGCGACATGTACAACTACCACGGCAGTGGCATGAGCGTGATGGAGATGAGCCATCGATCTAAAATGTTCATGGAAATTGCGCAGGATGCGGAAAAGCTTCTTCGCGAGGTTATGCAGATCCCCGATAATTACAAGGTGCTGTTCATGCAGGGGGGCGCAACGTTGCAGTTCGCGGCGCTGCCGCTGAACTTAAAGCGCAACGGCACGGCCGATTACATTAAGACCGGAAATTTTTCGGCGCTGGCTGCCAAAGAGGCGGCAAACTTCATCAAGGTCAATATTGCGGCCAGCTCGGAGGACACCAGCTATGACCGCATTCCGCAGCAGGCGCAGCTTAAACTGAATTCCGCCGCGGACTATGTGCATATCTGCTTTAACAACACCGTGTACGGCACTAAGTTCCCTTATATCCCCGATACCGGCGCGGTGCCGCTGGTCGCCGATATTTCAAGCTGTATCCTCTCAGAGTCGCTGGATATCAGCCGGTTTGGCGTGCTGTATGCGGGCGTTCAAAAGAATATCGCTCCCGCTGGTATGGCGCTGGTCATCATTCGCGACGATTTGCTTGGGGAGCCTGCCGCCGGTACCCCGATCATGCTCAACTATAAAATCACAGCCGAAAAAGAGTCGATGTACAACACCCCCAACTGCTGGTGCATCTATGTCACCAAGCTGGTGCTCGAATATATCAAGTCTATCGGCGGCGTAACCGAGATGCAGCGCCGCAATATTGCCAAGGCGTCGCTGCTTTACGATTATCTCGACTCAAGCAGGCTGTTTACCGCGGGCGCGCAAAAGGATTCCCGTTCACTCATGAACGTTGTGTTCAGCACCGGGGACGAGGCGCTCGATGCGCAGTTTGTCAAGGAGGCGTCAGCCTTGGGCATGTCTAACCTCAAGGGGCATAAGGTGCTGGGCGGCATGCGCGCGTCCATTTATAACAATATGCCGTATGAGGGTGTGCAGGCGCTTGTTGACTTTATGCGTGCCTTTGAAGAAAAACACGGCTAAGGCCGTTTGAAAAGGGCAGGCTATAATAATGGGTCTGCCGCAGCGCAATTTTGCCTGGCAACAACAGTATCATGGCGAAGCGGGGCGCTCTTAAAACGGCTTTGTCTGTTTTGTGGCGTCCCGCCTTTGTATATAATAGGGAGTGTCAATTTTAAATGAAATGTGTAGTCTTTTTAGGCGACGGCATGGCGGACGAGCCAATTGCCGAGCTGGGCGGCAGAACCCCGCTTGAGGTGGCCCGGCATCCAAATATGGACCGAATTGCAACCGACGGCGTTATGGGCCTGAGCGTCACCGTTCCGGACAGCCTGCCGGCCGGCAGCGATATTGCCAACCTGTCGATTATCGGGGTGGACCCCTCGCAATGCTACACCGGCCGCTCGCCGCTCGAGGCGGTCAGCATGGGGGTGACGCTGGGGGAAAATGATGTGACCTATCGCTGCAACCTTGTGACCCTTTCGGACGAAGAAGAATTGTCGGCGCGCACGATGCTCGATTATTGCGCGGGCGAGATTTCCAGCGACGAAGCCGCGCAGCTCATCGCGGTGATGCAGCGGCGCTTCGGCTCGGATAAAATTGAGTTTCATCCGGGGGTCAGCTACCGACACTGCCTCGTGTTCAGGGACGGCCAAACAGGCGCCACGCTCACGCCGCCGCATGATATTTCCGGCAGGCGATTGGGGGAGGAATACATACCTCATGGGGTCAACCGCGACCTGCTGCTTGAGATGATGGCCTATTCAACCGAGGCTTTTCGCACTCATCCGGTCAATCTGG
>JAEWMM010000260.1 GCA_023457175.1 Bacillota bacterium
TGCCGCGCGGCGGCGTGCTTGACAATCGAAAGTCCCAGCCCGGTGCCGCCCGTCTCCTTCGAATGGCTTTTATCCACGCGGTAAAAGCGCTCGAACACCCGGCTCTGATGCGCCTGCGGAATGCCACAGCCGGTGTCGGACACTGTAAGCAGCGCGCCGCCATCCTTGTCCCGCTCGACGGTGACCGTCGCTTTGCCGCCCTTGCGGTTATATTTGACCGCGTTATCGCACAGGTTATAGATCATTTCAGCGATGAGCCTGCGCACGCCGGTAATTTCGGCGGGGTGTCCGGTGACGCTCAGAGCAACGCCAGCGTCGGCCGCGGCCTGCTGCAAACGGTCTGCCGCTTCGCGCGCAACCGACAGCAGCTCGACCGGCCCGGTCGGCATATCCTCCCCCTCATCGAGGTGCGAAAGCGCGATGATATCCTCAACCAGCGCGATCAGGCGCTGCGCCTCGCGGTAGATGCGCTCGGTAAACCGCGGAAAATCCTCCGGTCTGGCAAGGCCGTTTTTCATGATCTCGGCGTAGCCCAAAATGGATTGAAGCGGCGTTTTAAGCTCGTGCGAGACGTTGGCCGAAAACTCGCGCCGCAGCTGCTCGGCCGCCAACTGCTCGGTCACATCCATCATCAGCATCAGGCTGCCGCCCGTCACAACGGGGTTCGCAAGCAGGCGGTAGCTTCGCCCGCCCTTGGTTAAGATGAATTCCGCGCTCTTTTTCTGCGCGAGCTGCTCAATGGCGGTGCGCATTTCCTCGCTGCGCTCAAAATTCAACAGATATTTGCCAGTGCAGTCCTCATGCGGAATACCCAGCAGCCACGCCGCGCTCGGATTGATCGACAGAATGCTGCCGTCGTTTGAAAGCAGCACCAGCCCTTCGCGCATGTTCTGGATAATGGCTGAAAATTCGCTCTGCATTCTTTGCAGGTCGGCCATCTGGTTTTTGATCTGCGCATTCTGGCTGTCGATGCGCGACAGCAGCGGATACAGCTCCTCGTAGCTGTCGCAGGCCAACGGGTCGGATAGCTCCAGCCGGTTGATCGGCTCGACAATGCCCTTTGTAATGCGCCGCGACAGCAGCACCGACAGCAGCAGCACGGCCAGCGTGGCAGACGTCAGTGTCATCAGTGTGGAAAACAACGTGCCGTACAGGCTGCGGGTACTGTACGCCACACGCAGCACCGTGCCGTCGGCCATGCGGCGCGCAAAGTAATAGCTGGTCATGCCGTTTAGCGTTGCCGAGTGCCGGGTGTCCTCGCCCAAGCCGCCTTGCAGCGCCAAGCGTACTTCTTGACGGTCGGCGTGGTTCGCCATCGTCTCTGATTGGCTTGCACTGTCAAACAACACCGCACCGTCCGGCGCAATCCAAGTCACGCGGCCCGGCGTGATGGTCGCAAGATGCATGAGCTCTTCCTTTGAAACAGCCCTGTCCGACATATAGGAAGCGATATATTCCGTCTCGGCCCGGATGGTTACCTTAATCTCAGCCAGATGCCGGTCGTAAAGCAGCGCGGAAACCAAGCCCGCCGTCAGCACCGTGGCAAGAATGACCATGGCGCAGATGGCGGAAAAAATACGTTTTGTCATAGCCCGTCTCCCAGCCGGTAACCGACGCCGCGCACCGTCTCGATAATGTTAGCGGCGCTGCCCAGCTTCTGGCGCAGCGTGCGCACATGCACATCCACCGTGCGGGTTTCGCCGTCAAAGTCGTAGCCCCACAGCGTTTCGATCAGCATGTCGCGCGTAAACACGCGGCCGGGGCTGCTCATCAAAAGCCGCAGCAGTTCAAATTCTTTAAGCGTCAGCGCAGCCTCCTGCCCGGCCACTGTGACAAGATGGCGGTCGGGATACATGCAAACCGCGCCTGCCGTCAGGCTTTGATCGTGGTTATCCCCTTCCGATGCGCAGCGACGCAGCACCGCCTTGACCCGCGAGAGCAGCTCCATCATGCCAAAAGGCTTGGCAATATAATCGTCCGCGCCCGAATCGAGCCCGAGCACCTTATCGTATTCGGCGCCCTTGGCGGTGGCCAGAATAACCGGAATGCGCCGCAGCCGCGCCGAGGCGCGTATTCGACGCAGAATGCTCACACCGTCCTCGCCCGGCAGCATGACGTCGAGCAGAATGAGCGCGGGCGTCTCTCGCCGCAGCGCCTCGTCAAGCTGGTTGCCGTCCGAAAAGCCTTTGGCCTCAAACCCGCCGGAGCGCAGCGTATACACCGCCAGCTCGCGGATGCTGCCGTCGTCCTCAACGCAATAGATCATTGGCCTCCCCCATATCCTTCGGATGCTCGCCGGTGATCGAAAAAACCACCCATTCGGCAATGTTGGTGGCGTGGTCGCCGATACGCTCAAGATATTTGACAATCATCAGAAGGTCAAGCGCCCACTCGCCCTGCGCGTATTGCTGCGAAATCAGCGTGATAAGCGCGTTTTTAATCTGTATAAAATAGTCGTCCACCACGTCGTCGGCGGCGATAACCGCTTGAGCCAGCGCAATATCCTTCTTGACAAACGCCTCTATGCTGTCGGTCACCATTTTGATGGCGGCGCGCGCCATCTGCGAGACCGGCAGGTCGCCGTCCTCGGCCACGGCGCTGATGCCGCCGGTACGCACAATTTCGGCGATGTCCGACGCCTGATCTCCGATGCGCTCCATGTCGGTGATCATTTTGAGCGCGGAGGAAATCTGTCGCAGGTCTTTAGCCACCGGCTGCTGATGCAATAGCAGCTTTAAGCAAAGCGATTCAATCTCGCGCTCCTTCTGGTCGATGCGGGTGTCGGTTTCTATCGCTTTAAGCGCCAGCGCCTGACCGTCCCTGCTTTCAAAAAGCGCCTTGGCCGCGCTGGCAATGGCGTTTTCGCACAGCGCGCCCATGTGGGTCAGCTCGCGGTTTAACAGCTCCAGCTGGTCGTCGAATCGGCTTCTCATCATCCAAACCTCCCTGTGATGTAGTCCTCGGTGCGCTTATCCTTCGGCATCGAAAATATGTTGTCGGTGGTATCAAACTCCACAACCTCGCCCAGCAGAAAAAAGGCTGTTTTATCCGATATTCTGACCGCCTGCTGCATGTTGTGGGTGACGATGACAATAGTATAATTCTTTTTAAGCTCGGCGGCAAGCTCCTCTATTTTAAGCGTGGAAATCGGGTCGAGCGCCGAGGTCGGCTCATCCATGAGCAGCACCTCAGGGTTAACCGCCAGCGCCCGCGCAATGCATAACCGCTGCTGCTGCCCGCCTGAGAGCCCCAAGGCGCTTTTCTTTAAGCGGTCTTTAAGTTCGTCCCAGATGGCGGCGTCACGCAGCGATTTTTCGACAATTTCATCGAGCTTATACCGGTTTTTGACGCCGTGGGTTTTCGGGCCGAACGCGATGTTATCATAAACACTCATTGGAAAGGGGTTCGGCTTCTGGAACTCCATGCCCACGCGTTTTCTCAGGAGGTTTACGTCTATGCCGCCGTAGACGTCCTCGTTATCGAGCAGCACCCGGCCCTCGATGCGGCAGCCCTCGACCAGATCATTCATGCGGTTGAGCGTCTTTAAAAGTGTGGATTTTCCGCAGCCCGACGGGCCGATAAACGCTGTAATTTCATTGGGCGCGATGCCCAGCGAGACGTTTTTAAGCGCCTTAAAATCGCTGTAATATAAATTGAGTGCCTCTACCGTAAATTTATTTTGCATTTTACATCTACCTCTCTCGTGTCAGCCTGCGCGCGAGCCCTGACGACAGGGCGTTGATTCCGGCCACGATGACCAGCAGCACCACCGCTGTCGCGTAGGTCTGGTCGATATACAATCCCTCGCTTGCCAGCGCATACATATGCACCGAGAGGGTCCGGCCCGATTCCAGCAGCGAACCCGGTATTTTCGCCACCGTGCCGGCCGTGTAGATTAAGGCGGCCGTCTCGCCGACGATGCGTCCCACCGCGAGAATGATACCGGCCATTATGCCCGGCTGCGCCGCCGGCAGCACAATTTTAAACACGGTGCGCAGCCTGCCCGCGCCCAAGCCAAAGCTGCCCTCGCGAAAGGCGTCGGGCACCGCCTGAAGCGCTTCCTCTGTTGTGCGCATAATCAGCGGCAGAATCATGATGGACAGTGTGAAAACGCCTGCCAGCGTCGAATATCCCCACCCCAGCGCCGACACAAAGAACAAAAAACCGAAAAGGCCGTAAAC
>JAEWMM010000261.1 GCA_023457175.1 Bacillota bacterium
AACAGGTCGTGGTCCACCTCAACCTCGGTGTAAGCGATTTTCGGCGCGCCGATCTCGGCCTTAACATCCGCAATAAACTGTGCGATCTTGGCCATTTCTTTATGGCCCTCGACAATGGCGTTCATGACAAGGTCGTCGGGTACCTGGTTTGCGGCCAGCTCGATCATGCAGACCTTGTTGACGTCGCCTGCAATGGTCAAGAGCATCTCGCTCTTCTCGCTATCGACCTCACCGGGCATGAGCATCGGCTTGCCGTCAACAAGACCTACCGCGATGCCGGCAATCGGGCCGCCCCACGGAATATCCGAGATCGAAAGGCAGAACGACGCGCCGATCATGCCGCAAATTTCAGGCGAGCAGTCGGGGTCAAACGAGAGCACCGTCATAACAATGGTGACGTCGTTTCTCAAGTCCTTGGGGAATAAGGGGCGCATGGGGCGGTCAACCAGACGCGACGCCAGCACGGCGCGGTCAGAGGGGCGGCCCTCACGGCGCAAAAACGAGCCGGGAATTTTGCCGGCGGCATAAAGCTTCTCTTCAAAATCGACCGAAAGCGGGAAAAAGTCGATGCCCTCACGGGGCTTCTGGCTCATAGTAACGTTAACCATGACGGTGGTTTCGCCGTAGCGGACAAGGCAGGCGCCGTTTGAGAGCATGCCGATCTTGCCGACCTCAAAGCTTAAAGGACGTCCTGCAAATTCGGTTTCAAAGATTTTGTGTTGAAATAACAATGATTTCTCCTCCTTAAAAATGTTTATCATTGCATTCCGACGCACCGACCGCTTTTAGCGATGAAGCCAGCCTTTAGTATAATCTCAAAGGCTCGATTCACGGCTAAAGGGTCTGAGTACGGCACGGAATGCGCTGTTTTGCACAGGAAGGCAGACGCCAACTACAAGCGCCTGCCTTCACACAACAGCTTCTTACTTACGGATACCGAGCTTGGCGATAATCTCGCGGTAGCGGGTGACATCTTTCTTGATGAGGTAGTTCAGAAGGTTCTTTCTGTGACCAACCATCTTCAAAAGGCCGCGGCGGGAGTGGTGATCGTTCTTGTTCGCCTTGAGGTGCTCGGTGAGATCGTTGATTCTCTTGGTGAGAATGGCGATCTGAACCTCAGGCGAGCCGGTGTCGCCCTCATGCAGGGCGTTTGCGAGAATGACTTCTTGCTTTTGTTCTTTAAGCAGCATAGATAAAAACTCCTTTTTATTATTCGGCGCTGACACAGCGGTGGGCCGTGAGTATTCCCCATATGCGGGGCGGTTGCCCAAAAGCCGTGTACAGGTCATGCACTAAAACATTATACCAGCGTCGGGTTTGTTTGTAAATAGCCAATTTGTCGATATCTGCGGCCGCGTGGCAACTGCGGACACAACAAATATACATTTTGCAGTTTGCCCGTTTAAAGGCGCGATAAACAAATAAATTTATCACGCCGCATCGGAAGGCAAAATGCTTTGGGACAGATTCTCCTGCAAATAGCGGTGCATGTCGGTGATGACATCAAAACGGTAGGTGCCGTTGAGCATCGACAGCATCGGCAGGCTCGGCGTCGTGCCGCGATCCGGCGGTCTGTTATCTTTGGCGTCAATGAACGCTTGACTTTGCCTAATATAGACGGCGGCAAAGTGTTGCGTGACGGTTTCGATATCCTCGCTTCGTTCGAGGGCTGTCACATCGAAAACGACAATATTTTTGTCACGGTAAACCCGGCGCTTTGAAAGTTGCCGCAGCAAAACAGGGCCGTTTTTAGTTTCCAGCGTCGGACTCAGTCCGCTGATATCGTCGACATACACAACCTGAAGCCACATGAGCGGCACGAGCTCCGCCGTGTCGTAAAACGGCATCGGCACGTAAATAACGGTGTAGCTGCCTGCCAAATGCTCCGCGTACCGGCGCATATGGTCGCCTTCGGCAATGTAAAAGTCCAACGGATACTCCGCGTGCTCGGGACAGGGATTGTCAAACCGCGCGCTTTCGAGCGAAGAAAGGCTGTAGCCCGCCGCTTCGAGCGAAAGGCCGGTCAGCGCGGCGGAGGGCTGCAGCGCAAAGAGGCCTAGTGCTATAGGCGCTGCTGCAATCGCCGCTATCAGCCAATATTTCAGCTTGATTGACTGTAAACGCATGATGTCACCCCATGTCGCTTGTTAAACGCCATATAAATTCAAGTTTGGCAGTGCTTATCCAAATTAAAGTTATACAATTTTTTCAACAGAGCTTGATCCTCGTCAGCCCAAGAGTGTCCGCGCGTAGGCGGCGTCCTGCCGGATGGCAGCTTTAAGCGCCTCAAGCGACTCAAACCGCTGCTCGGGACGCAAAAACGAAAGGAACTGCGTCTCAATAACCCTGTCATAAAGGTCGCCCGACCAGTCGAGAATATAGCTTTCGGCCCCGACGCTGTCTGAGCCGACCGTCGGTTTTATGCCGACGTTGGTCACGGCGGCGTGCGCCTCGCCGTCTATAAGCACCCGCGTGGCGTAGACGCCAAACCGAAGCTGCGCGTACGTTTCGCCGATGAGCTGGTTCGCAGTCGGAAATCCCAGCTTGCGCCCTAAGCCCCTGCCGTGCGCTACCGGAAAATCAATGGCGAAAGGTCGGCCCAGCAGGCGGTTGGCTGTCTCAATATCGCCCATGGCCAGTGCGTCGCGGATGCGGGTCGAACTGACCGGCAAACCATTATCCAGCACCGCGCCGATCTGCTCGACCCGCACACCGTGCGGTGTCAGCAGCTCGGCTAACTCCTTGGCGCCCGCGCAGGCGCCCTTGCCGAAGTGGTAGTCATAACCGCAGCAGACGACGCTGGCGTTTAAGCCCCGCATCAGCACGTCGAGCGCAAACTGCTCGGGCGAAAGGCTCTTAAACTGAGAGAAATCGGGCGTTAAAAGCCAGTCGGCCCCCAGCGCTTCAACCGATTTGGCTTTGAGCGTGGGGGTTTGCAGCAACCGTGCGCCTTTCTTTTTTTCGGGGCTGGCGCTTTGAATCGAGAACGAAAAAACGCAAGCGTCAAGCCCTTCGCTTTTATGCGCCAGCGCCGCCTCGATGACAGCGCGGTGCCCGCGGTGCACCCCGTCAAAAAAACCCACGGCAACTGCGGTGGGGCGCTGTGTTTCAATTTTAAGATCCTGTGCAATATTCATTGTGATAGTTACCCTTTTATTTTGTCTCCGCAGACTTGCTTAAACGCCACCAGTGATGTTATACCGCTTTAAGCGTTGGGCCTGCATTTAAAATGCGTAAAAGCTGTTCGATATGGGTGTCGCGCAGATGCTTTTAACAGTGCATTTCCCTGCCGCTTACGCCGGTATACCGCTAAAGCAGCGTGGCCTCGCAGGCCTATTCATTTTGTAAGGCCAAGATGGCCAGCATGCCTGCCGCCATCGTTTTAAACGGGTCTCAAAGACAAACGCCAACTCAGAGATAGCAAACTCTCAGGAAAATACTGTCTAGGATAAGCTTTTAACTCAAAGGCTGTAAATACATGCCCGACAGCCCCTTTGCTTTAGGTGGTGCGACTCACCAAAGACAAGCAGGCCATCGCGTTTTTATTGTACTGTAAACCACCGGCTCTGCCGGTGGAGGACCCTCGTATGCTTTAGCTTTAAGCATTGAGCGAAGCGAATGACAATAGCTTGGCTCATTGCAAACAAAAGGCTTACGAAGTTCACTGCTTTAGCAGTCGCA
>JAEWMM010000262.1 GCA_023457175.1 Bacillota bacterium
GCAAAATAGAGCATTGCGGCCGGTACGGCCAGAAAGGCGGCCGACCACAACAGCCGCCTGAAAAACAGACAGATTTGTAGCCAAAGTACCCGCCAGAACAATGTAGCGGCATGAAAATATTCAAAGATAGCAACCGTAGGCTCGGCTTTTCCGTCGCCCAGCAGAAAAAACCACCGCAACAACCCCATTGACAACGGCGCCAGCACAAGAAAATAAAGCGCCGCCACCGCCAGCGACACCGCCATTGCCACCGGAGAGACATTCGGCAGGTCATCAAGGTAAATATCGGGCGTGGCAAACGGGTCCACATAGGCCGGCAGCCCGAACACCGCCGAAAGCAGCATCTCAAGCGCCACAAACAAAAAGCAGAATATTAAGGCGACGAGCGCAATGGACGCAGCCCGCGACCAGTGACGCTGCAACGCCCGACGCGCATTTTGTTTTATCAGTCTTCTCAGCTTCATCGATATTCCCTTCGTTCCAAAATTAGGCTTATGAAAGTAAAGAGTGAAAAATAAATAATGAAAATCCCCGCCTCGCGGGCTTATTTAACATTGCCCCCTTGCGCGTGAAGCAACGCAATGATGACGTATTGACTGCCCAAGACGCATGAATGAATCGCCGTCGCGGGCGGCTTATATCGCTCTTGCGCTGCACTTTGGACTAAACACACTTCGCTTTTTACAAAATGATTGTCGCCAGCCAAGGCGGTCGGTATAAGCCTTAACGTCACAGCTTACAGGCTGATGCCCAAACTGCCCATCACCCGCGGGTCTCTGCCTGCGGGCAGTCCGGCCGGTACGCTGCCGATGACTTCGATAACGCGGTCGCGCATCCACAGCGCCGTCGACATGCGCACTGTGTAACCGGCGCCATTACCCAGCGCCCATTCGCCCATCGGCGCGCGCGGCATGACAAAGGATGACAGCAGCCCCATGAACACCCCGCCGTGAGAAATGACGGCCGCTTCGGTAATGCGGTTTTGCGTCATGTTCATAAAGATGGCGTTTAACGCCCCGCCGATGCGCGCGGCGAACTGTTCGCCCGTCTCAAGCGCGCCGGGCGGCGTGCTGGTCAGCGAATTCGCAATCCATTGGCGGTACGCCGGGTCGTTTTGAAGCGCGTCGATGTATTTCCCCTCGAAATCTCCCAGCGAAAGCTCAACCAGATCCTCCACAATGGTGCGGGGTTCATCGGGGTACAAAATGTCGGCGGTCTGCGTGCAGCGCAGCAGCGGCGAGCAGTAAACCTCTTGTACAGCGGGGTATTCATAGGTCTCTTTAAGCCGCTCGAGCGCCTCTCGCCCCTCCTTGCAGATTGGAATATCCAGCCGTCCGACATACCGTCCGACACGGTTGCCTTCGGTCATGCCATGGCGGATAAAATGCAGTTTGTAAGTAACCATGTTTACCTCCATATTTTTGTTGAAATCTACATATTTTTACAATTGGCGCATTATTTCTTTACAATCGTCCTGTGTTATACTATAATCAATATACTCTTCGTAATTTAGGAGGCTTTCGTGATGAATTCACACTTTCCCCGGGTCATCTCCCTGCTGCGGCGTGAGCAAAAGCTAAGCCAGAAGCAGGCAGCCGCTGACCTTGGCATCTCTCAGGCGCTGCTGTCGCATTATGAAAAGGGCATCCGCGAATGCGGGCTCGATTTTGTGGTAAAGGTGGCTTCATACTATAACGTCTCCTGCGATTATCTGCTGGGCCGCTCGCCCGACCGAAGCGGAACGCTGCTCAATATTGAGGAGCTGCCCGCGCCCGAGGATGCCGGCAAGGAAAATGCCGTCGGCAATGTCGGCCTCTTGGTAATGCTCAATAAAAAGCTGATCTCAAATTCGCTTTACGTGCTGTTTGACCTGCTGGGCAAAACGAAAAACCGCCTGCTCATTTCGCAGGTATCCGCTTTTTTCATGCTGGCGGTATACCGCATGTTTAGAATTATTTATTCTGCCGACGGTAAAAATCCGCAGGCTTTTTTTTCGGTGCCAAAGCCCTTGGCCCCGGGATATGCCGATGCCGCTATGCGCGCGCTTGAAAGCAATGCCGAAACCATTGTTTCAGGCGAGCTTAAGCAGATTCCCGGCCTTGGCGACATTGAGGAGATTGTTCCGGTGCCGATAACCACCCAGACGCTCAACGAGAGCTATCCGCTGTTCGCCGCCTCGCTGTTTAACCTGATTAAAAATGCCGAAGAGCAGCTGCCCGGCGAAAAACCCGATAAATAATAAAGTCACAAGACCCGCTAAAGGGCAGGCCGTTGCGCATCTTTCCCGGTCGTCTTGGGGCTATTATACCATGAGCGTAGCGACTGGTATAATTTGTGCATCAAAAGGCAGCCAGCCCCGTTAAGCGGCGAGCCGTTGCGCATTTTCTCGGTATAATAGCCGTCTTGCGGCTATTATACCACAAAGCAGGTCTCCATTTCCATACCAGCTTGTTAAAACGCCGCGGGCGGGTTACCGATATCGGCGTTCCGTAAGGTTTAAAAACCGCTGCAAAACAGCCTTTGTTTGCAGCGGTTTTTGTATTGCGTCCCGGTCTAAAACGAGGTTTGGCC
>JAEWMM010000263.1 GCA_023457175.1 Bacillota bacterium
GTCCCGACCGATTTTGCCCTCGATACACTGAAATATGTTATTACTCCGGAGGAGGTTGAGATTGCCGGTCCGGCCGATCTCATCGCGTCTTATAACGCGCTGCATCTGGGCTATCTCGATATGCGCAGCATCGCGCCCGACATGCATATGTTCTATGACTTGTCACTGCCGCCGAGCTTTATTTCGGTGGAGGGCATCGACGAGCTGAGTATACAGTTTATGCCCGAGGGTTTTGGTGAGAAGGAGCTGAACATCGACAGCAGCGGCATCTACATTGTCAATCTTTCCGACGAGTACGACGTGACGATTCAGAGCAAGAGCATTCCGAACGTAACGGTTTATGGCCCGGAAGCAGAGCTTGAGACGTTGACCTCGAAGGATCTGGTTGCCCAGATCGATATGGCTGAGGCCGATTTGCGCACAGGACAGATTACGGTGCCGGTCGATATTCTAATTCCCGGCAAGCGTACCTGCTGGGCTTATGGCGACCGCTATACTGCGCGGGTTACTGTTAAGAGCAAGTAGAAAAAACGAAACAGGGGCGCTGCGCGGCAATCAAGCAGCGTCCCTGCTTTTTGCCCGTGCGGATACGAGAAGACGGATCATTTCTGGGCGTTATAGTCAAACAACCTGAAAGCAACAGCAGGATTGGCGCGGATATTTTGGTTCTGGAAAGGGCGGAAGACGCAGGTGGAGCGTTTACCTGAGGATAATAACGTGGCCGGACGCAAAATGGACCGCCAAGATAATCCTGTTTTAAGTTGCGGACTATCTGTCAGGACGTTCTTAAAAGCCAAAAGCGAAGATTAATTCGCTAATAAAGCATAGGCACATAGAAAAGCGCACAGGAATATCGGATGTATCCGGGCATTTTTTAATGTAACAATTCGTTTAGCCGACAAGATTGTCCGAGGGTTGAGGCTAAAAATACCCCGGAGAGCTTTTGCAGCCCGCAGACGCTTTGCCCTCTCGCTTTTTAGCGGGATCGCTTTTGCTCGATTTATTGTACACAATATTTATAATGAGGAGCCAATATATGCTTTTGCAACTGAGTCAGGTTAACACGTCGGTGGCACAGGGCGCCAGCGAAGCGCCTGCCGCCGCCGCTTCGCAGTTGGGGTTAAAAGCTTCACAGGTCATTTCGGCAAAAGTGGTGCGCACCTCGGTGGATGCGCGGCGGGGACGCCGGTTGCCGGTACACTTTGTCAGCACTGTGGCGCTTGAGGTGACCGACGCGCTCGGCGAAAAGCTGCTTAAAGAGAACATCAAAGACCTCTCGCTGTTAAAGCCTCCGATGCCTATTGAGATCAAAACGGGGGAAACACCCCTTTCTCACCGCCCGGTGATCGTCGGCTTTGGCCCGGCGGGCATGTTTTCGGCGCTGCTGCTGGCTCAAAACGGTTACCGCCCTATTGTGCTGGAGCGCGGTGCGGCGATGGAAGATCGCGTAGCCGCCGGTGAACGCTTTTGGCAGACCGGTGTGCTCGACGCCCAAACCAACGTCCAATTTGGCGAGGGGGGCGCCGGAACCTTTTCGGACGGCAAGCTAACCACCCGCATCAACGATCCGCTTTGCGGGCATGTGCTTTCAGAACTGGTACGCCACGGCGCGCCGCAGGATATTCTGATCAAAACAAAGCCCCATGTCGGTACCGACCTGTTGCGCAATGTGGTCAAAAACATCCGCGGCGAGATTCTGTCGCTGGGCGGCGAGATTCATTTCCTCAGCCGTGTCGAGGCGTTTCAGGTCAAGGACGGCGCGGTTTGCGGCGTGGTTTATAATGGCGGCGCACTGGCGGCCGAGGCGGTTATTGCGGCGATGGGGCACAGCGCCCGCGACACCTTTTCGGCGCTGGCGCACTGCGGCGCGGTGCTTTTACCCAAGGCGTTTTCGGTCGGCGTGCGTATCGAGCATCTGCAAGCTGAGATTGACAGGGCAATCTACGGCGATTTTGCCGGACACCCCAACCTGCCTGCCGGAGAATATCAGCTCTCGCACCGGGAGGGACAGCGCGCAGCCTACACCTTTTGCATGTGTCCGGGCGGCATGGTGGTCGCCGCCGCCTCCGGCGAGGGTCAGACGGTGACCAACGGCATGAGCTACCGCGCGAGGGATTTAAAAAACGCCAACAGCGCGCTGGTGGTGTCGGTCGATACCGACGACTACGGCAGCGGCTGGCAGGATGCGGTTGCCTTTCAACAAAGGATGGAGCAGGCCGCCTTCAAAGCGGCAGGCAGCGATTATAAAGCGCCCTGCATGCGGGTGGCCGATTTCTTGAAAAAGCCGTTGTCAAATGGCGCTGCGCGGGTAGAACCGAGCTATCCGATCGGTGTAAAGGAAACGGACATTACAGCAATATTGCCGCCGCAGATCGCGGCGTTTATGCGGCATTCATTGCCAATTTTGGGGAAGAAGCTTCCGGGCTTTGACGCACCAGATGCGCTGCTTACCGGCATCGAGACGCGAACCTCTTCCCCGGTGCGGATATTGCGCGGTGGTGACTGCGTGGCCCAAAGCCTTAACGGTCTCTATCCCTGCGGCGAAGGGGCAGGCTATGCCGGCGGCATCATGAGCGCCGCCGTGGACGGACTGCGCTGCGCCCTGGCGTTGATGAACCGTTATACGAGGCCGGTAAATGAGTAGAATAGCCTTCTCGCGGTTATTTACCGGGGGCTGGTGCGCAACGGCTCGCCGCTTAACGCGGCAACCGCCTTTTGATGCGCAATTATACCATTCGCTTGCGCTCATGGTATAATAGCCGCAAGACGGCTATTATACGACTATTTTAAATGGCCTGCCTATCGGAGAGGGCCTATTAAACAGGTTCACATAGCAAGAACATGTCCGCAAGCGGTGTATGTACGTCTTGGCGGACGCATTGCAAAGGAGAAAGATTATTATGTCAATTCGTATCGGAATCTTTGGGTATGGCAACTTGGGACGAGGCGTAGAAGCCGCTATTAAACAGAGCGAAGACTTGCAATTGGCTGCGGTATTTACCCGCCGTGACCCCGCTTCGCTCAACATTGCAACAGACAGCGCAAAGGTGCTGCGCGCGGATGCGCTTGAAACCATGCAGAACGAACTTGACGTGCTTGTGCTCTGCGGCGGCAGTGCAACTGATCTACCCACCCAGACCCCTAAGTACGCAGCCATGTATAACGTCATCGACAGTTTTGATAACCACAGCCAGATTCCGGCACATTTTGAAAATGTGGATAAGGCTGCGCGGCAGGGCGGCAAGGTTGCCATCATTTCGTGCGGTTGGGATCCGGGCATGTTTTCGATCAACCGCCTGTATGCTGAGGCGATTTTACCGATGGGTACGGCCTATACCTTCTGGGGCAAGGGCGTAAGTCAGGGCCATTCGGATGCGGTGCGCCGGATTGCGGGCGTCGCAGAGGCGCGGCAGTATACCGTGCCGGTTGAAGCCGCGCTCGAGGCTGTGCGCAGCGGTGGAACACCTGAACTCACCACCCGCGAAAAGCATACGCGCGAGGTGTTTGTTGTGGCGCAGGACGAGGCAGATCGGGCGCGTATCGAGGCTGAAATCAAGATAATGCCTGCGTATTTTGCCGATTATGACACCACCGTGACCTTTATTGATGCCGAAACTATGCAGCGCGATCATAGCGGCCTGCCGCACGGCGGTATGGTCATCCGCAGTGGGGATACCAGCGCGGGAAACAAGCATCTTATTGAGTACCGTCTACAGCTTGATTCCAACCCGGAATTTACCGGCGCGGTGCTTTCCGCCTTTGCCCGTGCCGCATACCGCATGGCAGGGGAGGGCGCACAGGGCGCTAAGACTGTGTTTGATGTGCCGCCCGGTTATCTGTCCTCCAAATCCGGCGCGGAGCTGCGCAAATCTATGCTGTAAATGATTGAATAATCGTAAGCGATTGTTATACACTTATTTACAAAATGATGCCATAGTGATGCGAGAGCGGCGTTGTCTTCAATGCCCTTTATCACTATGGTATCATAGCTGTAAGGGGACTATGATATCAGGCTGCTGCCCTTGGCGCGCAATTATGCCATGCATGTACGCGTGTGGCATAATATTGAATTACAGGAAAGCTTATGATATAATAATTTTTATTGCGAATTCCTCTGTGATACTGCAAAGCGCCTCATCGCTGACGCGATAACTGGCGGCTTATGCCGGTTTACCTAAAAATGTTATAACGGCCCGCCCCTTATGGGGCTTACCGCCCGCTGTTTGCGTGTGACGGTATAAAACGCATCTATGACCATCATGAAAAGGGGGCGTTTGAATGAAAGCACAGATTTGGGATGTTCCTGCGGCGCACGGCGACGCGGCCGAGCAATTACACCGTGTACTCGGCATGCCTGAGCTGGCTTCGCTGGTGCTTGCCTCCCGCGGCCATGACGCCGACGGGGCGCGGCAGCTTTTGGACTGCGCGCCTGAGGATGTGCTTTATGACCCCATGCTGCTTTGCGATATGGCCCCCGCCCTTGAAACGATACAGGACGCCATTGAAAATGAGGCGTTCATCTGCATTTTCGGCGATTATGACTGCGACGGCGTCGCTTCGACCGCGATGCTTAAAAGCTATTTTGAATCGATTGGGGCACGGAGCTGTTACTATATTCCCCACCGGGAAAAAGAGGGCTATGGCCTGAGCATCCCCGCCATCGACGACCTGCATCGGATGGGCGTCTCGCTGATCATCACGGTGGATAACGGCATTTCGGCGCTTGAGGAAATTGACTATGCCAATTCACTGGGCATGCACGTGGTGATCACCGACCACCATCAGCCCAGAGACACGCTGCCCGCGGCGGCTGCGGTTGTCAATCCCCACCGCAGCGACTGCCGTTACCCGTTTAAAGACCTTTCGGGCGTGGGCGTCGCGTTTAAGCTGCTCTGCGCGATGGAGGGGGAACGCGGCGAAGCGCGTTTGGAGGAGTACGCCGACTTTCTGTGCATCGGCACGGTGGCCGATGTGGTGCCGCTCATCGGCGAGAACCGCTGTTTTGTCCGGCGGGGGCTGGAGCTATTGGCTGACTCGCACCGACCCGGCGTGCGCGCACTGCTTGAGGCGGCGGGCCTCACCGGCAAGACGCTGACCGGCGAATCGGTGGCGTTTGGGCTTTCACCCCGCATCAACGCAGCGGGCAGGCTCGATTCGGCCGATCTGGCCGTGATGCTGCTGCTGACCGAAAGCGAGGAAGAGGCCGCCGAGCTCGCGGGCCGGCTTGAAACGCTCAACCAGCAGCGCCGAACCGACGAGAAGAAGATTACCGACGACATTGCCGCACAGCTGTTGGCAGAGCCGTCTTTGATACATAACAGGATTCTGTTATTTTCCGGCGAGGACTGGAATGCGGGTATTGTGGGCATCGTCTGCTCCCGCATGGTTGAACGCTTTGGAAAGCCCTGCCTGCTTGTTTCCACGCAGGGGGAGAGTGCTAAGGGCTCGGGCCGCAGCGTCGAGGGCTTTTCGCTGATCGAGGCGGTGGCCGCCTGTGCGGACTGTCTGACCCGTTACGGCGGACATCCGATGGCGGCGGGCTTTTCGCTTGATGCCGCCCGACTGTCGGAATTTAATGAAAGTTTACAGCGGTTTGCCGCTGCCCATTATTCTGTTATGCCGGCGCTGCGCCTTAAGGTGGACAGCGTTGTGCCGCCGCAGCTGCTGACGGTGGAGCAGGTCAGGGGCTTGGACTGCTTAGAGCCGTTTGGCAGCCGGAACCCCGTACCGGTCTTCATGGTGGCCGACGCGCGCTTAGAGCGTGTCTTGCCGCTCTCGGACGGCAAATATTGCAAGCTGTGTCTGGTTAAGGATAGCGTCCGGTTTAACGTTTTGTGTTTTACCGCCCGCCCAAACGGCTTTTGCGCCGTAGCAGGCGACGCGGTGGATGTCGCGTTCTCGGCTTCAATCAATGACTATCAGGGGCAGCAGAGCGTTTCGTTAAAGCTCAAGGGCATCCGGCTGTCCAACAGCGACATGAACCTTCTGGTGTTTGGTGAGCAGCGTTATGACAGCTACCTGCGCCGCGAGCACTTGAGCCCGGCGCTGATACCCACCCGTGAAGAGGTGGCGGTTGTATACCGCTATATCAAGCGCCAGGGATCGGTCAAATTTTCGCCGAACGCGCTCTATTGCCATATTGTCCGGCAGGAGCCGGTCGATTATTTACGCTACCGTATCGCACTAGAAGTGTTGCAGGAGCTGGGCCTGCTGCAAAAAACCGTCTCGCAGGAGGCTGCGATACTGACGGTTGATACCACGGCCGCCCGCGTACAGCTTGAGCATTCTTCGATTATAAGGAGCTTACAGCAACAATTATGAACGACAGCCAATCATTTTCAATCGAAGATCTAAAACGTTTTATTCTTCAGACCGGCAAAAGCTATAATCTGGAGGTTATTGAGCGCGCCTATCAGATGGCGGCCGACGCCCACGGCGACCAGAAGCGCCGCTCGGGCGAGCCGTATATCATCCACCCGCTGGCTGTCGCCAAAATTCTCGTCGAGCTGGGAATGGACACCGAATCGGTCGCCGCCGCGCTGCTGCACGATGTGGTGGAGGATACCGACATCGAGATGGCGGTCATCAAAAAAAGCTTTGGCAACGATGTGGCGCTTTTGGTGGGCGGCGTGACCAAGCTGGGGCGCATTCCGTACTCCTCCAAGGAGGAGCAGCAGTCTGAGAACCTGCGCAAGATGCTGCTGGCGATGGCGCAGGACATCCGCGTCGTCATCATCAAGCTGGCCGACCGGCTGCACAACGCCAGAACCTTTCAATATCTCGCTGATGAAAAGCGACGCTATAAGGCGCTTGAGACGATGGAGATTTACGCCCCGATCGCCGACCGCCTCGGCATCCGCCGCATCAAGGAGGAGCTTGAGGATATCTCGCTGCGTTATTTGGACCCCATCGCCTACGCCGAAATTGAAAGCCAGCTTGCCGCGCGCGAGCAGCGCCAGCAGTTTTTAGCCAGCATCAAGCAGCGCATTTTTGAGCGCGTCAAATCCGAGCATCCTAACGCCTATATCGAGGGGCGCGTCAAGAGCATCTACGGCATCTACCGCAAGGTGTATATGCAGGGGCGCGGCTTTGATGAGGTTTTTGATATTTACGCCGTGCGCATCATCGTTGATTCGGTCATTGAGTGCTACAATATTCTGGGTATCATCCACGACATGTTCCGGCCTATTCCGAACCGCTTTAAGGACTATATTTCGACTCCGAAGCAGAACATGTACCAGTCGCTGCATACCACTGTGTTCGATAAGGAAGGCATTCCGTTCGAGACGCAGATACGCACTTGGGATATGCATTACACGGCGGAGTACGGTATTGCGGCGCACTGGAAGTACAAGGTCGGTATTCAGGGCAAGGATAAGCTGGAGGAGCGCCTGTCCTGGGTGCGCCAGCTCATCGAAAACCAGCAGGACGGCGAGGGCGCCGAGGATATTGTCAGCTCGATCAAATCCGACATTGCCCCTGAGGAGGTTTTTGTCTTTACCCCCAAGGGCGACGTCATCAGCCTGCCCGCCGGGGCCACCGTGCTGGATTTTGCCTACGCGATTCACTCGGCGGTCGGCAACCGCATGACCGGCGCCCGCATCGACGGTAAGATCGTCTCGATCGACACTGAGGTGCAGACCGGCATGATTGTCGAGATCATCACCTCCAACTCCAAGACACAGGGCCCTAACCGCGACTGGCTCAATATTGTCAAAACGACCGAGGCCCGCAACAAAATACGGGCGTGGTTTAAAAAGGAGCGCCGCGAGGAAAATATTCTCGAAGGCAACGCGATGATCGACCGCGAGTTCAAGCGCGCCAGCATCGTGCTTACCGACGAGCAGCGCGAACAGCTGCTGACCGCCGAGGCCAAGCGCCAGCACCTGAACACCGCCGTTGACCTTGCGGCGGCATTGGGCTATGGCGGGCTGCCGTTTTCGCGCATTATGCCGCACCTGCGCGAGGAATACGCCCGGCTTTACCGGCCTGAACCGGCGCCCACCACCATCGCCGTCAAGCCCAAAAAGGAGCGCAAAGATTCCTCCGGTGTCATTGTCGAGGGGCTTGAGGGCTGTTTGGTCAAATTTTCAAAATGCTGCAATCCGCTGCCGGGGGATAATATCATCGGCTTTGTCACCCGCGGGTACGGCGTTTCAATTCATAAGCGCGACTGCGCTAATGTCGTCTCGGCCATGAACGACGAGTCGCAGCGCGAGCGCTGGGTGCGCTGCGAATGGGCGACCACCGTCAAGGAGACGTTCCAGTCCTCTATCGAGGTCATTGGCAACAACCGTTCCGGCCTTTTGGCCGAGCTGAGCATCCTCTTGAGCAATATGCGCATTTCGCTGCATTCCTTCATGGCCAAGGAGCTAAAGGACGGCCGTCTGAGCTTTAACATCACAATGGCTGTTACCGATTTAAACCAGCTACACTATGTTCTTGCACAGATTAAAAAGATTCCGGGTATTATTTCGGTGGATCGCATTTCGGGCTGAAAGGTGATTTGATTTATGAGAGCCATATTGCAGCGGGTGCGCCGTGCCGAGGTTTCGGCAGACGGCCGGACCGTAGGGCAGACCGACGCAGGCTATCTGATATTGCTCGGCGTCAAAATAGGCGACACCGAGAAAGAGGCGCGCTTTCTCGCGAAGAAAACCGCCGAGCTGCGCGTCTTTACCGATAATGATGGAAAAATGAATCTTTCGCTGCTCGACGTCGGCGGAAGTGCCTTGGTCGTCAGCCAGTTCACGCTCTATGCCGACTGCAAAAAGGGTCGGCGTCCCGCGTTTATCAACGCCGAGCGCCCGCCGCTGTCCGAGGATTTGTACCTGCGCTATGTGGACTTTTTGCGCGAGGCGGGCGTTACACAGGTAGAGACCGGCGCATTTGGCGCACACATGCTGGTTTCATTAGAAAACGACGGGCCGGTGACCATCCTGCTCGACACCGACGAGATTATGCCAAGACATTAATGCTATATAAGGGAGGGCTATTCCATGAAGCTTTTGCACACAACGCTGGGGCCTATATCCACCAACTGCTATTTTGCGATTGATCCGAACGGTGAGACCGCTATCATTGATCCGGGCGCCAACCCGGCCAGGGTCAACCAGATCATTGAGGAGAACAACCTCAAGCCCAAATATGTCCTGCTGACCCACGGCCACTTTGACCACATCGGCGGGGCGAAGGGCATTGTTAAAAAGCATCCGGACGTCAAGATCGTCATTGGCGAAAAGGATGCCTCCATGCTGCCCGCCGCTATCAAGAATGCCAACTGGCGGCAGTTTATCAAGGATGAGGATTATCTCGATTTGAAAGCCGACATTCTCGCACGCGAAGGCGACGAATTTACGGTGGGGGAGATGACCTTCCGCGTCATCGAAACACCCGGTCACACCCGCGGCGGTGTCTGTTACATCTGTGAAGATTTTATTTTCTCGGGCGATACGCTTTTTAAGCACGAATGCGGCAGAACCGACCTTGACGGCGGCGATTACCCGACCATTTTGCGCTCGCTTAAAAAACTGCACGACCTGCCCGGCGACTACAACGTGCTGCCCGGCCACGACGAGCTGACCACGCTCGGCGAAGAGCGCCGCTACAACCCCTATATGAGAGAAGCGCTTAAATGATTTTGATGACCCGTGGCTTTACCCACACTTATGAAATAGAAATGCTCGCGCGCATGCTGTTCCCGGCGCTGTCTTTAATGCCGGCGGAGGCGCTGCCGCAGCTCGATGCCGCGCAGGATTATCTGCTGGCCGAGATGGCGGCGGATGCCACCTGCGACGACGGCGATTGGCGGCTTATGGTGACGCTGCGCCGCGGCGGCAGCCTGTACACCGGAGAGGAAGCATCAAAACCGGATATTTCAGAAAAAGAGCGGGTGGTAGCACTCGCTCGCGTTTTATACGGCACGGCGCTTCAAAGCGGCTGCCGTGCATTGCGTTGGGGTATTTTGACCGGCATTCGCCCGGTTAAGCTTTTCCACTCACTGGCCGCACAGGGTCTGACCGAGCAGGAGGCCAACGCGCAGCTTTGCGCCCGTTACCTGCTCACCGAGGAGATGGCGCAGCTTGCCCAGACGATCAGACGCTCTGAAAAACGCATCAACGACCAAAGCCTGCCGATGGGCTTTAGTCTGTATATTTCAATTCCATTTTGCCCGCAGCGGTGCAGCTATTGCTCGTTTGTATCTCAGTCTGTGGACAGAATGCGGCCGCTTGTTGCGCCCTACGTCGAGCAGCTTTGCGCTGAAATTGCCGAGATCGGCCAAATTGCAAAGCGGTTGGGTTTGACGCTGCAAACTATTTATTTTGGCGGCGGCACGCCGACAACGCTCTCTGCGGAACAACTTACCAAGATATTTTTACAAATTGATAATGCTTTTGACCGATCAAATCTGTTAGAATATACAGTAGAGGCCGGACGACCCGACACAATTGACCGTGAACGACTGCTGGCGTTGAAGGCGGCCGGTGTGACGCGCCTGAGCGTCAACCCCCAGACCATGAACGATGATGTGCTATCCGCCGTGGGCAGAAAACACACCGCCGGGCAGGTGGTGGAGGCGTTCGCGCTCTCGCGCGAAATCGGCTTTGAGAGCATCAACATGGATCTGATTGCGGGCCTGCCGGGGGATACCCCCGAAAGCTTTGAAAATTCGCTCAAAAAGGTGCTGGCGCTGAATCCGGACAATATCACGGTGCATACGCTGACATTAAAGCGCGCCAGTGCGCTGTCCGAAGACCCGGCGGCGGTCGCAGAACAGTATGCGCGGCATGCGCAGGTGGCTCAAATGGGCGACACGGCGCGGCGGCTGATCTGCGCGGCGGGGTATGCGCCTTATTATCTCTACCGCCAGAAAAACGCGGTGGGCAGTCTGGATAACACCGGCTATGCCAAGCCGGGAAAAGAGGGGCTCTATAACGTCTTTATTATGGATGAGACGCATACGATATTAGCCGCGGGCGCCGGCGCCGTCACCAAGCTGCGCGCCCCGTATGGAGAGGCTATTGAGCGAATCTACAATTTTAAATATCCGGCCGAATACCTCTCGCGCTACGAGATACTATCGAATCGTAAGGAAAGGGTGAAGCAATTTTATGAAAATCATCAGCAAGGTTAAAAATTCGCGTATCGATGTCGCCGAAATCAATGCACTGGCGCAAAATCCGACCGGTTTTATCGCCTATTGCGAAAAGGGCTACTTTGATCAGATAAACGAAATTGTCGAGCAGGTTCTGGCAAGCAACGGGCGCTACCGTGTGATATTGCTGGCGGGCCCTTCCTCGTCCGGCAAGACGACGACCGCCCACAAGCTGTCGGAGGGGTTTGCAAAAAACGGCGTTCACGCGCCGGTGGTATCGCTGGATGATTTCTTCTTAGGAATCGCCAGCTACCCTAAGCTGCCCGATGGTACGCCTGACATGGAGACGGTTGAGGCGCTGGATCTGCCGCTTATTAACGAGACGCTGGCCTGCCTGCTGGGGCAGGGGCGCGCGACATTTCCGGTTTTTGATTTTACCAACAGCGTCCGCTCACCCGAGACGAATGTCATCGAGCTCGGAGAGCGCGGCGTGCTGATTGTAGAGGGGCTGCACGCGCTTAATCCCAGACTCGTGGAGGTGCTCGACCCCAACGTGTTGTACCGCGCCTATGTGAGCACCCGCACCAAGTATACCGATGGCGAGACCGAGGTGCTGACCCCGAAGGACGCAAGACTGATCCGCCGCATGGTGCGGGATCATAACTTCCGCAACCGCTCTCCGCTTGAGACGCTCTTGGCGTGGGAGGATGTGCTCGACGGCGAGGAAAAGTACATCTACCCCTTCAGGGATGGTGTGGATTATAAAATTGATTCCTCGCTGGATTACGAGGGCTGTGTTTTCCACCACTACATACTGCCGATGATCGAATCCTTAAAAGACGACAGGGTCTATTCCGGAAAGGTCAAGCAGATTGTCGACCTGCTTGAGGCGTTTGACGACCTTGACTACCATCATATCCCCGAGGATTCGCTGCTGCGGGAGTTCATTGGAAACTAGGTCTAAAAGCACCAAAAACCTATGATAAGCATTGTATTTTTTGTCCTATCGCGGTATAATATAAGAACAATACAGTGAAGGGGCGTGGGGTTTATGTCGGCTTTTGGCAGCGTGATGAATATGGTGCGGGATGCTGCAAGTATAGCGACTAAAAAAACGGGAACGGCTGTCGAGCTTTCGAAACTGAAGCTTCAGATGATGCAGCTTCGTTCTCAGATGCAGAGCACTTATGAGCGGGTTGGAATACTGACCTATGAACAGCAAAAAACAGGAACCGATAATTACGAGCTGATCTCGGTATGCATCAAAGAAATTGATTCGCTTTTGATGCAAATTAATGACCTCAACGCCACCATCGCCACGATAAAGGACGGGGTTAAGTGCCCCAACTGCAATACGGCCAATTCCATCGATACCCCCTACTGC
>JAEWMM010000264.1 GCA_023457175.1 Bacillota bacterium
CATTCGCGCCGACGCTGAGGAGGTGCTCATCACCTCCTCAGAAAAGCTCTACGCGCTGCCGCAAGCCGATTTAACGCAGATTACAGCGCTGCCCTACAAGGGGGACGACTGGCGCTGCAATACTTTCGGCGGACTGTATGCCGAAAACGACGACTGGGGGCTTGTCATCCGCAGCCGCGACGGCAAAACGGTACGCGTTGCGCCGACTGAGGACGTTCATAACACTTCGCCGTATTGGTCGCCCGACGGACGGTATTTGCTGTACAGTAAATACCCCGATTGGAGTGTTAGCGGCCCAGTCACCCGCTGCATCGCCGACCGCGAGGGCGGCCCCGTCAGCGAAATTGCTTTGCCCGAAAGCAACAGCAATTCGTATTGGTCGAGCGACAGCCGGCATATCGTTGAGGAGGTGCTCGGCCTCCCCGACGGTTTGCTCCTGCTGCTCGACGTCGAGGCAGGGCGGGAAATTGCTGCCCGTCCGCCGCCCTATGCCGGGCACTTTCGCAGCATTCTGGATGTCCACAAAACTACAACGGTGTGTTGGCGGCAGCAGGAGGGTAAAAGGCAGCCCTGCATCGTCTATACCTTTGATGTCTTGACAGGGCAGGGTGCGGATATTGTGACGCTGCCGCAGTCCTGCAACGTTAAATTTTCCCCGGACGGCCGTACGCTGTCCGTGCTGGAACGGGAAAATGCCACCGAAGCACGTTTTTTTGAAAGCGGCATTGAATAACACCGCAAAAATCTCCGCCCATGCTTTGGGGCGGAGATTTTTGCGTGCATCCTCGGGTCAAAGGCGTCATAAATTAATCGGCGGGTTTTATGCCCTATCGGGACAAGGGGAGAGCAGGCTGTCTGTGCACAGCCGACAACAAGTCCTAAGACAGGGCATAAAACCCGCTGCCAAGAAAGCTGGATTTATAGAAAACCATGCGTCACGCGGCGACCACCCGGGCAGCCAGCACCGTCATGTCGTCCTCATGAGCGGTGATACGTCTTATCGACGCGGTTTCCAGCAGTTCCTCGCACAACTGCTCCAGTGAGCGGTCCGCCAGCGCGATGAGCTGAGAAGAGATCCAGTCGCCACCCGATTCGAGCAGCCCGTCTGAAATCATGACGATTAAATCCCCTTCCGACAGTGACAGCGTCGTGTGCTTGGCCTCCGCGCCGCTGAGTATGCCTGCGGGCAGCGACGGCGATTCCACCTTGGCGCAGCGGCCCTGCCGCAGAATATAGGTCGGGGCGGCGCCGGCCTTAAAAATATCGAGCCGGCAGGTGTACAGATCCAGCAGGGCGGCGTCTACGGTGCAAAGCCGCTCCTCTCCGCCGCCTGAGAGCAGCGCGGCGTTGACTAAGCGCAGCGCGGCGGTAAAATCTGCCCCTGCCCGCAGCAGCCGCTCTAAAAGCGAGGTGGTCATGGTGGCGTCCACCGCCGCCGGGCTGCCCACCCCCATGCCGTCGCTGAGCAATAGCACAGCGCGGCTTTGCGCACGGGCAATGACGCTACAGCTGTCTCCGCAAAAACGGTTCTGATTGGCGGCGCGCTGAACAAAGGCCGTCTCAAGCGCATAGTGCGCCTTGGCTGTCCAGAACAGGCGGGCAATTGTGCCCTCGCAGAGCGTTTCGGGCTCCGAAAGCTCCTGCGCCACAATCTCGGAAAGATCGGCCGTCACCTGCGGGGCGATCAGACGCGTGACCTTATGCAGCGGCAATTCGATTAATAGGCTGACATGCTGCTGTGCGTCGAGATAGCAGCAGACCGAGGATGCCTCGCAGTTCTTCGCGGCCAGATATTTGTTGATGGCGTCGGTTGTGGGGGCGGGCGCGCTGGCATATTCGCTGAGCTGCTCCTGAAGGGATGCCAGCAGCAGCCCCATGCCGCTGAACTGGTCGCTCGAAACGCTGCGCAGCTGTGCCGCGTGCCGTTTTTCGGCGCGGCGATTCATATAGCCGCCGGTCTGCTCGTTGATGGCGGACAGCAGCTTGTCCGGATGCAGACATTTAAAATGGGACGGGAAATCTGCCTCTTCCGCCTTACGTCCGTTGCGTGCCGCCGCAAAGGCGTGGTTGAGCGCGTCGGCAGTCTCTTCATAATTGCTTTGCCAGCAGCGCGGTGAATCTTTGCAGCCCTTGCACACCCTGGCGCAGGCCTTGGCCAGCACCGATTCGATGGGATCGCCGTTTAGCGCCTCAAGCTTTTCAGATACCTGCCCGGTGACCGAGGCGATGTCGCACAGCGCATGCCGCGTGCGCGAAAGCTGTGAGATAACCACCCGCCGCAGCATCTCGCCCTCGGCCGAGTCGGCGGCGCGGGTCAGTCCCAGTCGCCGCAGCAGCGCGGCGGGGGTAATCATTAAAATGGCCGAGGCCAACATGCATTCGATAAACAGCGTGGCGGCCGGACCGGCATTATTCTGCGCCAGCAGCGCCAGCAGCGCGGCGGCGGTCATGGCGGCGGCCGCGCCCATGCGGCCCAGCGGCGCAAAGATGCCTGCGGCCAGTCCGCCCGCGCAAAACACCGCCAACAGCTGCGGCTCGCCTGCAAGCGCCGCGGCAAGGCCCGCTGTAACAGCAGCGGCGGCGCTGAAGCCCGAGCCCGCAAAGCATCCGCAGCACAAAATGACGGCCAGCGCAGCGGCGCGGGCGGGCGAGACGCCCCCCACAGTAAAAGCGCTCAAGCCCATATAAAGCACCGCCAGCCAGATGCCGGTACAGACACCGTTTGTGCGGGTCAGTCCCGTGCCGTCGCGCAGCGCACGGTAAGATTTGCCGAACAAGATACCGGCGGTAGCGGTGATGGCCGTCTCACAAAACACCATGACCAAGCCGTACAGACTCCGGTCGCCCGAAATGGCAATCGCCAATCCGGTTGTGGCAATGGTGCAGGACGCCAGCAGCGGCGAAAAAACAGGCATGCGTGCCTTTGAAACAAACGAAAAGGCCCAGCGCAGCGCGAGCAAAAGCACCAGACAGGCCATATAGCGCAGCGTGCCGTTGCCTTTTAACAAAAACAGATAGCCCAAAACAGCGCCGACGGTGGCGGCTATGGCCTGCTCGGGCGGCGCGGCGCCGGCCCACGCCACGCCGAAGGGCGAGGCGGTCAGCATAATTGAAGCGCCGCTCATAACAAAGCCGATGGCGGCAGCGCCGATCTGCTCCAGCGGTCCGGCGGCGTCGCGCAGCCTGCCGAACAGACGTGAGGAAGCGGTGGCGGAAATGGACATGGGATGGCCTCCTTCAAGGTTTATGGAAAATGCTGTAAAATAATTCTAAGCTTGTCCGGCGAAAAAAGCTGTCGTTTCGCATAAGAAAAAAGGCGGTGAATAAGTGAATTTATTGGGATTCTTGACAATGCCGCGCGACTAGCCTAATATAATAACGTCGATACTAAATATTCCAGTAAAAAACAACGATTTTGGTGGCAGCTTTTTTGCCCTGTATCCTGCATGAAGGGCGGCGGCGTCCGCCTATTCTCGCATCGTCTTTGGCAAAATATAAAATCCTCTTGCCAATCTGTGCCCCTTTTAATGGAATAATTAATATAGGCATAATACCCAAACGAATTTTAGTGCGAAATAAAGCTTTTAATATGGAGGAATCTTGAATGATCGATCACAGCCATCCGCGCACACGGTTTGCGCCCAGCCCCACCGGATATATGCATGTCGGCAATCTGCGCACCGCGCTTTATGCCTATCTTGCCGCCAAAGCCGATGAAAGCGGCGTTTTTATACTCCGGGTCGAGGACACCGATCAGGAACGCTTTGTTGAGGGCGCTATGGATGTGATCTATCAGACCCTCAAAGAGACCGGTCTGGTC
>JAEWMM010000265.1 GCA_023457175.1 Bacillota bacterium
TCGGTAACAACCATCTGCGGACCACGGTTGGTGGGCAGGCCCATCTTGGCGCGGCCGTCAGGGCCGTCGATATAGCCGGGGCTGGTGATGTAGTCGATCTTGTTGATGAAGCGGCGCTTCTCGTGCTGCATCATGATGACGGTGTTGGCAAAGGTCGCAATGCCGTTGGCGCCGCCCGATCCGGTGAAACGGGTCTTGGGGTGATGGTAGTCGCCGATCGAGGTGGAGTTGACATTGCCGTAGGGGTCAATCTGCGCGCCGCCGATAAAGGCGATGAGACGGTTGTTGTCATGCAGCCACTCGTTGGCCTCAAAGCCGATGAAGCGAACGTTGGGCCACTGCACGGCGCAGTGCGCCATAAAGCGGTTGTCACCGACCGAGCGGGGAACCTCAATAGGGTCGCAGTCCATAAGGCCGCTCTCAACGATGAGCTGGCAGCCCGGTGCAAAAACGCGCTTTGCAAGCGACGCGCCAATCAGCGGAAGACCGGTGCCGACGATAACGATCTGGCCGTTCTCAATCACCTTGGCGATGGTCACAGCCTGCATTTCTTTATTGGTATAGTTCGTGTAATTAGCCATTGTGAGCGCCCTCCTTACTTCTTTAACTCTTTTGTGGCGTAGCCGTAGCCGGGGACATTATACAGGTTGACAAGGCGGGAAGCGCCAACAAGGTCAAGATACTCCTCGTGGGTCTTGGGGCCGTAAACATACTTGTCAACAAACACCTTAAAGTCCTCATCGGTCTTAGAAGCGTCGCCATACTCCTTGAGCATGGGGTTGTCATAGTCGTAGTAGTTGTAGCACTGCGAGGGATGCGCACCGAACGGCGCATGAACAACCGCAGAAACGCAGAAGGGCGGAATGTTGTTCTTGGTCGGATCAAGGCGGATCTCCTCATTGGAGACCAGCTCCTCGCAGGTGACGATGACGTTCTTTGCGGCGACTGCAATGTCGACGTCATGGAACTCGTCGCCCTCAATCGAGCAGGTGCCGTCGGGCGCGGCCTTCTGGACATGGATGACGGCGGTGTCAAGCTTGGGCACCGGCAGCGCGACGACCTTCTCGCCGGGGTTAAAGGGGTTATCAACATAGATAAACTTGTCTTCGGGCAGCTTCGGAATGGTCTTTCTGACCTCCTTGCTGATGCCCCACATGTCGACGAGCGAAGAGCCCATCATCAGGCGCACAGGCAGGAAGGGAAGGCCCAGCGAAGCGGCATGCAGCATCATCATAACGGCGTCCTGAGAATAGTCCTCCATGATGAGCTTGCCCTTCTCATACGCGTCGCGATAGCGGCGCGAAACGTTGGTAACGCCCGAGTCGGCGGTGTAGCAGTTGATGTAAGCCTTAACGCGGCCCTCGCCGCTCATCATATCCCAGTCGCCGCCGGCGGGGCCGGCGTAGACAATAAAATCGGTCAGGCCCTGCCGCAAAATCTCACGCGCCGCGGCATAAGGCTTTCTGTTGGTGGTAAAGCCGCCAAAACAGATACTATCTCCACTATGCACGTACTTAGAAATCGCCTCGGACAAAGTTAACACTTTTTCCATAGTAAAACCTCCACTTTTACGTTTATGTGTAATATTAGCACGCTATCTGCATCTTTTCGCAATCGGGCGAAGCGCAGATCCGATTACTACGATCCTACCGGCATGCCGCCGTTTTGAATCAACCGATCACAACCAGCACGTCTCCGGGTGCAACGGCGGCGCCCTGCGCTACCCGCACGTCGGTCACGGTGCCGTCACAGGGGGCAAAAATCTCGTTCTCCATCTTCATGGCCTCAAGCACAACGACCACCTGTCCGCTTTTGACAGCGTCGCCGACATTGACCAGCATCTTGAAGATGGTGCCGCTCATCGGGGCGGCGATGGTTGCAGCGCCGGCGCTCACGGGTGCGGCGGGCGCGACAGGCGCGGGGGCGGGGGCTGCTGCCGGTGCGGCTGCAACAGGGGCGGGAGCGGCGGCGGGCGCAACGGGAGCCGAAACCACGATGGGTGCGGTCGCGCCAACAACGCCGGCGGCAATTTCATCTCTGGTCAGCGGACGAAAGACGTCGGCTCTCTCAATTTCCACGTCGTAGGTTCTTCCGTTGAGGGTAGCAGTATACTTCATAACCATTCTCCTTACATCAAGTTTTCAGACCTCAAAACCCAAATTTAAGCTTAAGAGCCAAAGTGCAAAATGTTCCAACGTCAGAGCTCAAACCGTCTCTCCGCGTTAAGGCGCTCTTTTTAAAGCCTCAATCCCGGCAGTTTGTGCCCAACAAAATAATAACCCCCTTACGCTAAGCTTTTTGAGTCCCTTCGCAGCCGTCAGACAATCGGCTTTTCGAAGGCCCGGCAGCTCATGTAAGCGGACCTGAGTCGCACTAAAAGGGCACACACCAGCATTCTACCGGCAAAGCCGCCGATAAAAACCCAAAAAAGCGCCTTCCCCTCTGCCCGCCCGCCGTCACCGGCAGTATGCGCCGCAAATGCTGCATAAACATTCTACACCCATTTTGTCTTCTCAGTATAGCACACAACTAAGATTAATAATTATCGCTAATTGGTAAAAAATTTGCGTATATTGGGTTTCGTGCGTATTCGTCATTTTTACGTCTGAAATTTTTTGCTTTTATCCCAAAAATCCCTTCTCTAAAACCATTGTTTTAAAAATTCCAACAGCAATATCATGGTATATTGCGCAATTTTTTTAAAATGTTTGCATATCTTGCGTTTGCATGATATAATTAATAAAACTCGTTTTCACGATGAAAGGACGGTGTGTCATGACGCCCGCAAAATACCAGATGCGCCTGAATTGGGACGATGCCTGGCACATGGACCGCCCCCATTTCCACGAGGATATCGAAATTCTGCTCTGCCTTTCGGACGGCGGCGACTTTTTTATTGAAAACGAGCTGTACCCTCTGCA
>JAEWMM010000266.1 GCA_023457175.1 Bacillota bacterium
TTATAAGGACGGTAAAATTGTCGGAGCGTTCGGCAGAGTTTTGTTCAAGAATATCAAAGAGCTATATTCGCTGCACGATAAGATTATGGAGATGGAGAGCCAGCTCTCTCTTTACAGAAGCAAGTACGGAAGAATCAACGAGGCCAAGTATACCGTCGGCGATATTATCGGCAACAGCCGCGAAATATCTTCTCTGAGGGAAACGATCAGCAAAATTGCGGTCAGAAATTCCAATATTTTGATTACGGGCGAAAGTGGAACGGGTAAAGAGCTGGTTGCGCATGCGATTCATAATGCCAGCAGAAGAAGGAACGGCCCGATGATTTGTGTCAATTGCGCCGCTATTCCCGGAGAATTGCTTGAGTCCGAGCTGTTCGGGTATGAAGAAGGGGCGTTTACCGGTGCAAAAAAAGGCGGAAAATCCGGGCTATTCAAGGCGGCAAACGGCGGGACACTGCTGCTCGATGAAATCGGCGATCTACCTATGAGCATGCAGGTGAAAATGTTACGCGCCATTCAGGACAAGGAAATCAGAAAGGTCGGTTCTTCAGTCGGAGAAACCATCGACGTCAGAATTATTTCAGCAACAAACAAAGACCTGCATGAAATGATTCGGGAAAATACTTTTCGCGCAGATTTGTTTTACCGCCTGAACGTTATCAGTATCCATATTCCCCCCATACGGGAGCGCAAGGAAGATATTCCGATTTTGGTCGAATATTTCATGAAAAAAATATCCGCCAAAGAGGGCATTTCCCTGCAAGGCATCTCGACAGGTGCGCTGGAGCAGTTTAAGAATTACGATTGGCCGGGCAATATCCGTGAACTGGAAAATGCGCTGGAGCGCGCTTCAAACTTTATAGACGAGGACGGAATTATTAAAATCAGGCATCTTCAAAACAAAGTGCTGGGCAGCGAGGGTAGCTCCGAACAGATAAATCTTCGGGAAATATTGGACAACGCCGAGCGTACGGCTATTTTACACGCCCTTTCTAAGCATAACGGGGTGAAAACCGGTACTGCAAATGAACTGGGAATCAGCAGAACCAGCTTATATGAAAAAATGGTCAAATTCAATATTCCCCTATCAAACAATGAGCATTAATTTATAGGGTGTTCATAAAAACTACACTTTTAATTGATTTTTTATCAAGTGTACGGTTTTCCTTACATCTTTCTTTATAACTGTCTGCATAGACCATAATATGCAGACAGTTTTTTATTATTTTTGTTTAATTCTCACATATAAATCAGTATATATTGTAATTTATTTCCAATAAATCGCCTTGGCATGGAAATTGCAATTATAACTGTCAACGTGCTCGTTAAGAACTGGTCATTTCACGAGCATGAAAATTAAGGAGGCGGCTTTATGTTAGATAACAAAATTGCAATTGTAACCGGCGCTGCAAGCGGCATCGGTTATGCAGTGTCTCAAGCGCTTGCCCGTGAGGGTGTTCGGGTTGTCATGGCCGATGTCAATGCGGAAAAACTCAAAACCGCGGCCAAGGAAGTTGGAGGCGATTTTGCGGTTGCGGATTTGAGCAAGCGCGCGGATTGCAAGGCGCTGGCCGATTTTGCGTTAGAGAAATATGGCAGAGTGGATATTCTGGTAAATGTGGCGGGGCTTCAAAATGTTGCCGCTATTGAAGACTTTCCCGAGGATAAGTGGGATTTTATGATTTCCCTCATGCTGACGGCGCCCTTCCTGCTCACAAAATATTGCTGGTCCGCTATGAAGCAAAACGGGTGGGGAAGAGTCATCAACCTCAACTCAATTCACGGCCTTGTCGCTTCAGAATTCAAATCGGCATATATTTCGGCAAAGCACGGTTTGTTGGGCCTGACCAAAACAGCTGCGCTTGAAGGCGGCCCCTACGGAATTACGGTCAACTCTATCTGCCCTGCTTATGTTATGACGCCGCTCGTCGAAGGTCAGATTGCGGCGCAGGCAAAAAATCATAACATCCCCGAAGAAAAGGTCATCAGTGACATCATGCTTGCAAAGGCGGCCATCAAAACAATGCTCCAGCCTGAAACGGTTGCAGCGGTTGTCAAGTTCCTCTGCTCTGACGAAGCGGCAAATATCACAGGTATCGCGTTGCCCATCGACGGAGGCTGGACGGCAAATTAGCGCCAAGCACTCAACTGCTTGTAATGAAAGTCGATCACCAATTCAGTATTAACGGAGGTGTGTTTTATGGATATATCAATGATGGGTATTTTTATCGGCCTTGTCTTACTGATGTTTCTGGCATATAAAGGTCACTCTATTGTTTGGGTTGCTCCCGTCTGCGCCGCTTTGGTAGCTCTGCTCAGCGGTATGAATATTTTGGATACATATGTCGGAAATTACATGGAAGGTCTCGCAGGCTATGTAAAAACATGGTTCCCTGCGTTTTTCCTCGGAGCTGTTTACGGTAAAGTGATGGATATGACCGGCTCTGCCCGCTCCCTTGCCGAAAAGCTTGTCAGCATTATTGGCGCACAGCGCGCAGTAGCGGCTGTTGTTCTGCCTTGCCTTTTAATGACTTACGGCGGAATTTCGCTGTTCGTTGTTGTTTTCGTCATTTATCCGATGGGATATGCGATTTACCGTGCGGCAAACCTTCCCAGAACGCTGCTTCCCGGTGCAATTGCATATGGTGCGTTCGGCATCACCATGACAGCGGTTCCCGGAACGCCCCAAATTCAGAACCTCATTCCGATGAACTTCTATGGCACCACGCCAATGGCGGCGCCCGCCATGTCGATCGCGGCAATCATCATCATCGGCATTCCCGGTTATGTTTATCTTGAGTGGCGCGCGCGCCAGTGCCGCAGGCAGGGTTTGACCTTTGTAGAGGACGCCAAGCATGTCGAATCCGCTCGCAGCGACGCGCTCCCTTCCTGGCACTGGCTGGCCGGCCTGCTGCCCATCATCAGCGTTATTGTAACGCTCAACGTTTTTAAGTGGCATATTGTAATGGCTTTGCTGTCCGGAATTATCGTTTGCTGCGCTGTCAACTTCGCACAGTTTAAAATTCTGCTTCCTGCAATCAGCGCAGGTGCAAACGGCTCTCTGACCGCAATTATGAACACCTCCTGCGCGGTCGGCTTCGGCTCTGTCGTTAAGGCGGTTCCGGGATTTGCCGCATTGACCGGCATCATGCTCAATATGCCGGGCAGCATCCTTTTCTCTGAGGCGGTTGCGGTCAACGTATTGGCGGGTGCGACGGGCTCCGCTTCGGGCGGTATGTCCATTGCCTTGAGCGCACTTGCGCCGCAGTATTTAGAAAAAGCCATGGCGATCGGCCTTAATCCCGAATACCTGCATAGAATTGCTTCGCTCTCATCAGGCGGCCTTGATACGCTGCCCCACAACGGCGCCGTTTTGACGCTGTTGGCTGTTTCTAACTGCACGCATAAGGAATCTTATTGGGACATCTGCGTCACCACCTGTATCATTCCTGTTATCGGCTCGTTGCTGCTTGCCCTTATCTGGGGTGTTATGATCTAAAACAGGCCGCATCTTTCAATACAAAGCAAGAAAGGAAGGTAGAAAATTTGAACAACAAATTAGTAACCGCCGCAGAAGCTATAGCAGCGATTAATGACGGCGCAACCATTATGGTAGGCGGATTTCTTGGCACAGGAACGCCGGAAATTTTAATAGACGCGCTGGTTGCCAAGGGCGTTCGCCACCTCACTGTCATTGGAAACGACGGAGGGCTCCCCGCAAAGGAGGGAACCACCGCCCGCGGCATCGGCAAACTGCTTGAGTGCGGAATGATTGACCACCTTATTGCGTCTCATGTCGGTATGAATCCGCTCATCGGCAAGGGTATGAACGACGGCACCCTCAAATGCACGCTGGTTCCGCAGGGCAGCCTTGCGGAGAAGATCCGTGCAGGCGGAGCCGGCTTGGGCGGCGTGCTCACACCCACCGGCGTAGGAACCATTGTCGCCGAGGGCAAGCAAGTGATCAATGTCGACGGCAGAGATTACCTGCTCGAAACGCCCCTAAGGGCCGACTTCGCGTTGATCAGAGCTTCCATCTGCGATGAATATGGCAACTATAGCTGTGCATTGGCTACCAAGAATTTCAACTATGTTATGGCGATGGCCGCCGAAACAGTGCTGCTTGCCTCCGAAAAGGTTGTCGGAATCGGAGAGATGCACCCCGACACCTTTACAATGTCGGGCATCTTTGTAGATTGTATTGTAGGAGGTGAAAAGCCGTGGCAGATTTAAAGGCCAGAATCGCGGCAAGAACCGCTAAGGAGTTTAAAAACGGAAACGTCGTAAACCTCGGAATCGGACTTCCAACCATGGTCGCCAACTATCTTCCCGAAGGCGTACAAATTATGCTCCACTCCGAAAACGGATTTACAGGATTATCCGCAGCCGCGGAACCCGGCAAGGAGAACGTAGACATTATCAATTCAGGCGGCAGCTACGTCACACATATTCCGGAAGCAAACTTTTTCGATACGGCAATGAGCTTTTCCATCGTCAGGGGCGGGCACGTTGACGCAACCGTTCTCGGCGCCATGGAGGTTGACGAGCACGGAAATCTTGCCAACTGGATCGTTCCGGGCAAAATGGTTGCGGGAATGGGCGGCGCGATGGACCTTGTTGTCGGCGCCAAAAAGGTTATTATTTCGATGCTGCACACTCAAAAAGGCGCGCATAAAATCCTCAAGAAATGTACTCTGCCCTATACAGCGC
>JAEWMM010000267.1 GCA_023457175.1 Bacillota bacterium
CAAACCAAATCCCGTCTGCATTAAATCTCTCATCTTTTAATAGCACCACGGGTTAAATTATATATACCAATCGTCCCTTATTAAAGCAAAAAGGAGGGTGCCCGCAGCAAATTAACGCAATTGGCTCCGTGATTCAAAACAGAAAGGATGAGCATCAATTGAGCAGCAATACCAAAACAGAAGCGTCCAAGCAGAGCGGTTTTTTTAAGGATACCAGCCAAAACATCCGGTGGGAGGTCTTTATTCCGGGATTTATCGTGTTTGCAATTGCGGCGCTGGTCGGCATTGTGAGTAATGAAGCGCTGACAAAATCCTCAATGTCCTTTTTCTATTGGTCGCTGGACACCTTTGGATGGCTTTATCAGTATGTTGTAATGGCTAGTACGATACTGGTCGCCATCATCACCTTTTCAAAGCTCGGCAACATCCGTCTCGGCGGAAAAGACGCTAAGCCGAAGCTCCCCTTCATGACATGGTTTGCGATGACGCTGACCGGCGGCGTTGCGACCGGAATCGTTACATGGGGCGTCAACGAGCCGCTCATCTATTATGGAAACGTGTGGGGCGAGCTTGACCAACTTGGAATTCAGCCCTTCACGCCTGAAGCTGCCCAGTTTGCGATGGGCAGAAGCTTTATGAACTGGACGATTCTGCCTTATGCCATCTATGCGCTTTGCGGCGCGCTTGTCGCTTATCTGTATTATAACAAAAAGCAGAAGCTGAATGTCACAGCGACGTTAAAACCGCTCTTTGGCGAACGCGTAACCAAGGGCGCGCTGGCCGCGGTGATCGACACCCTTTCGATGCTCGCGCTCGGAATCGGCATTTGCGGCGGTCTGGCCATGTGTATTACGCTGGTCACGACGGGCTTGAGAACCTACGGCATTCAGGAGACACTGCCGCTCTTTGTTGGAATCGGCGTGGTCATCGTCTGCATATTCACCTTCTCATCCTATGTCGGAATGGATAAGGGACTCAAAGTTCTCGGCAATCTGAACGCCTGGTTTTACTACGCAGTTCTTGCGCTGCTGCTGTTGACCGGTCCCGTGCTTTTCATCCTGCGCAACAGCACTGCGGGCCTTGCAGTTTGGGCCGATAACTTTTTCCTCTGGGGGCTTGATCCCATCGATATCGGCGGTGCGGCGCTGACGCGGTCGTGGACGCTGTTTGACTGGGCTTGCTGGATCGCCTACGCACCGGTAACCGGTATCTTCCTCGCGATGGTTTCGCGCGGGCGCACCATTCGTGAATTTATGATCGTCAACTGGATCTTACCTTCTGTATTTGGATTTATCTGGTTTGGCATCTGGGGAAACAGCGCGCTGCACATGCAGATGACCGGAACCGCTGACCTTGTCGGCGCTTTGAATGCCGGCGGCGCCGTCATGGCAATGTGGGAATTCTTGAAACACCTGCCTTTCGGACTTGGCGCGCTGATTGTGCCGTTTAACCTGATTATTATTGTAATCTCGTTCGTCACGGCGGCCGATGCCACGCTTACAAACGGTGGATCCATGTGCGTTAAGGATGTTCCGATCGGAACCGAGCCGCCCGCCAAGATCAAGGTTCTTTGGGGCATCGTTATCGGCACGGTTGCGATCGTCATGGCGGCGTTTGGCGGCGGTGCACAGGGCGTTGACGGCGTTAAGGCGCTTGCAACGGCCGGAGGCTTTGTGGTGCTATTCGTGTTCCTGTTACAGATTGTGGCGTCTATCAAGGTTTTCTTTATGGAAAAGCTGGAGGATTAACGCTAAACGGTCTATAGTATAAAAAGGGGAGGACGCCGAGGCTCGCCGTCCTCCCTGCGCTTTATCTTACTGATGTGTCAAAACCAAAGCCATTTGGGACATCACTAAGATAAAGGGGTCAAGGAGTAAATTTTATGAATATTGTCGGTCAAAGCCGGCCGATTCATGATGCGAAAGCAAAAGTGACCGGCTCGGTTAAATATGCAGGGGATATGCAGCTGACGGGAATGCTCCACGCGGCGGTCATATTCAGCAGCATTCCGCATGGCTATGTCAAATCTATTGACGATACCGAAGCGTTAAAGGCAGCGGGCGTCGTTGATATTATACATTGTTTTAATACGACAGACCGTCCGTTTAACCGTTTCAGAACCATTAAGGGACAGCAAACCATCAATCAGGATCGGGTGTTCCATCGTCATGTGCGGTATGTCGGCGATCGGATTGGATGCGTCATCGCCCAAACCGCTGAGATGGCGCGCGCCGCGGTAAAGCTTGTAAAAATAGAATATGAGCCGCTTCCCTTTGCGGTGGATGCGAAGGCGGCGCTGTCGGGAACAATCGACCAAATACACGAGGAGGGCGCGGTCTTCGGCGCGCTTGAGCTTTGCTTTGGCGATGAAGCCGAAATGCAGGACGGCGCGATTGAAACCGTTACCGAGAGCTACTTATCGCGCTTGACGCATATGGCGATGGAGCCGCACTGCTGTGTGGCCTGGTGGCAGGAGGATATGGAAGAATTGACCGTCTGGAGCCCTAATCAGTCGGTCTACGGCATTCGGACAGTTCTCGCCGATCTGTTCGATTTACCTTATGAAAAGCTGCGGGTTGTCAAAACCACAATGGGCGGAAGCTTTGGCGCCAAGCAGGAGTGGATATTGGAGCCTGTCGCCGCCGCAGCCTCAATGCGGACTAAAAGGCCGGTCAAGCTGGTGTTTAACCGTTCTGAGACGATGGTTTCAACCATTTCACGCGCGCCGTTAACCACAACATTTTTTTCAAAAATTACACCGGACGGAAAAATTCAAAGCCTCGGCGCCGACGTTACGCTCGATACGGGCGGCTATGTCGGCAATGCGTGCGATTATCTCAATGCGCTGGCAAGTAAATTTTTCAGATGCTACAGCTATCCTTATGCGCATTACACGGCTAGGGCCGTCTGCACCAACACGCCGATGTCCGGCGCCTACCGCGGTTGGAGCGCGCCGGAAATGTATATCTTTATGGAGCACAATTTGAATATTGCGGCGAGAAAGCTTGCAATAGATCCACTGGAATTGAGATTAAAAAATGTAGCGCTCCCCGGCGAGTATGATAGAAAAAACAAGCTTCCACTCGGAGAAATCCGGATTAAGGAATGTCTTCTGCTGGGTAAGGAGGACTTTTACTGGCAGGCGCGACAGGCCGATAATTTAAGCTTTAACCAAAGCCAGAGCCGTTACCGCCGCGGTATTGCAGTGGGATGCGCGGGCCATGTCAACGGCTATTTTCCGCGTTTTCCGGACTATGCCGGCGTTTCAATGCGGGTGAGTGAATCCGGCGGCATTCAGGTGCAGGCAACGCTGCACGACCATGGCTGCGGAACGGTCACTGCGATGAAGATGATCGTTTCAGAGGTGCTGGATATTCCGCTGGAAAAAATTATGATGACCGAAGGCGATACCGCGGTAACGCCCCACGACGTCGGGTGCTTTGCCAGCCGCACCACGTATGTTATCGGCAGAGCGATATTCGACTGCGCCCAGAAGCTTAGAGAGGATATTATTAAAGCCGCCGCACGGCTGAAAGGAGCTGAAGCGGACGGACTCTGGATTAAGAACGGCGCGATTAAATTCCCCGATGCGGCCGATGTGTCCTTTGCCGAAGTTGCCACGTTTGCGATTAAACAGGAGCAAAAGGAGCTATGGGTTACCTATCAGCGCATGTCCGAGAGCAACCCCGGTGTAACCGGCGCGCATTTTGCGTGGGTACAGGTCGACTGCCTGACCGGAATGGTCAAGGTGCTGGATTATCTGGCGATTCATGATATTGGGCAGGCCATCAACCGCGAAATGTGCGTCGCACAGATTCAGGGAGCGGTGGCCATGGGCTGCGGCGCGGCGCTGAGCGAGCACATGGAAACAAACGCCAGAAGCGGGAGAACAACCGCCAGCATGAAGGATTACCATGTTGCCAATGCGCCCGATTTCTTAGATGTACGGGTCAGGCTGATTGAAGACGGCGGCACAGACGGTCCATTCGGCGCAAAATCTATCGGCGAGGTCAGTTATGTCCCTGTTGCAGCCGCAATAGTCGGGGCGGTTAACGACGCGCTTGACAGCGCGCTTTGTCATCTGCCGATCACACCCGACCGCATTGTAAATTTGATGATTGAGAGGGCGCGTCATGACGCTTGAATTTACCGTTAACGGCAAACCGGTTTGTCTTGTCACCGAGCCGAGCCGCCGGCTTTTGGATATTTTGCGGGAGGATTTAAATCTGACCGGAACCAAGGAAGGCTGCGGCGAGGGGGAATGCGGCGCCTGTACCGTAATTGTGGACAAACGGGCTGTTCATGCCTGCCTGACTGTTGCGGCGCAGCTTCCCGCAAGCTCAGTGGTGACCATTGAGGGGCTGCACGATCCTTTTGGCGGCATCAGTCCGCTTCAGCGCGCTTTTATTGAGGAAACCGCCGTGCAGTGCGGTTATTGCACCACCGGAATGGTCATGTCGGCCCGTGCGTTGCTGGATGAAAACCCGAATCCTACTGAGGATGAGATTCGTATGGCGCTGGCAGGCAACATCTGCCGGTGTTCCGGTTATACGCAAATTATACGCGCGGTAAAACGCGCGTCAGAAGAGGAACAGGGGGCGCTTTTAGGTGACTGAGCAATATATGGCGCCGCAATCGAAGCAGGAGCTTTTTGATTGCCTGTCTCGAATGACGCCCGACAGCAAAATCATTGGCGGAGGAACCGATCTGATTCTGCACCTGAATCAGGCGGCCACAAAACCGGACGCGCTGCTTTATCCCGGCTTCGTTCCCGATATATCCGGCGTAACGCAGTCGGGGAATGTGCTGACCGTCGGCGCAATGACCAATATGACCGATCTGTCACAGCACCCTCTGATCC
>JAEWMM010000268.1 GCA_023457175.1 Bacillota bacterium
GGCGTCATGGCGGCGTAAGACTGGTTTGTGATATGGTCGCGGCTTTCAAGCTGCGCCAGACGGGCGTATTCACTTTTTACCTGCTGAATTAATAGATCTCTGTTCAAAACAAAACCTCCTGCGCCATCGAATTTCTGTTAGTTAGTATGTGATCGGCGCGCGCGGTTTATTGGTGTTATATCAGAATTTTAATAAAATTCCTGATATAATGCGCTGAAACGACATCATTAATAGCCTTGGCTTTTAAACTGCCCGCCCGGCAGCATTTGCAGCGGTGAAAAACCGCTTGCGGCGGCAGCCGGCTTTTGACACGAACGCCCGAAAAGCATGGCGGACACATTGAAACCGCATTTTATTTACATAAACCTATTGCATTTTGCAGAAAGACCATGCTAACATAATATAAAATAGTATTCATTACAATGATTAAAAAAAGATCTTTATGGAATAAGGTTAAACAGCCTGATGTGACAGAAATATCTAGGTACAAGCCCGGGGCACGCGCCTCAGGCCTGTCAGATATAATATTAAACGAAGGAGACTGATTGAAATGAAATTTTTTAAGTGTGAGCATTGCGGCAATATCATCACCCACGTAAAAGACTCGGGTGTGCCGGTTGTTTGTTGCGGTGAAAAGATGAAAGAAATTATCCCCGGCGTTGTTGACGCGTCAAAAGAAAAGCATGTTCCTGTTGTTCAGACCGAGGGCGCCAAGGTCACCGTCAGCGTCGGCTCTGTCGAGCATCCGATGATCGAAGCGCATTACATAGAGTGGATCAGCATTCTGACCAAGCAGGGTACCCAGCTCAAATATCTCAACCCCGGCGAGAAGCCTGAGGTATGTTTTGAGCTTTGCCAAGACGACGCCGTTGCGGAGGTTTATGCTTACTGCAATCTCCACGGCCTGTGGAAGGCGTAAGAACAAAATGGCACGGGGCAGCGCAATATCGTTGATAATGCGCTGCCCCGTTGAAGGCAAGGGATTCTCACGTGTGTGAGAATCCCTTGCCTGTTTTTTATTATTCGACAGTCTTTTTTCTGATGCGACCCGGTATGCAAAAAGTCGAATTTAAGCTATAATTTAATCAAAAAGAAGTCGGTATGTCCGCATATGTAGAGACAGTGCCAAACCCGCACCGGCAGATTCAAAGCTGCTCTAAACGAATAACAGGCGCTATTAAAGCATTTAAAACCGCGGTTTAACTTTATACTATTTCGTTAAAAAACAGCTATCTTGGCAGCGGCCGCCGATCTATGCCGCTTTTTAATCGAAGATTAGTATTAAAAGACAGAAAGGATGGTCAGCTATGACGCAACAGTATGCTCAAAAGTATATTGATTCGTTGCCCTACGCATATGCATGCTGCAAAAACGTTTATGATGAACTGGACAATGTTGTTGACATCATTTTTGTCGAAATAAACCCTGCGTTTGAATCGGTCTTTAACGCCGCGCGCGGCGCATTGATTGGTAAAAGCGTGCACGGGTTTTTAGCCGATTTTGATTTTCAGCCCACAGGCTTATTCGGCAAATTAGTCGGAAGCCATTGCTTTGAAACAAGCGAGGTCTACTGCAAAAGCACCCGCGGGTGGTTTAAGCTGGACATCCTTTTGCTCGACCGCGGCGTCTTTGCCATGCAGCTTCAGGATATTACAACAGAAAAGCAGCTTCTAAGCAGCCTGATCCGTCAAAAGGATGTCGGCAATACCGACATTGATTTGGCTTTTCTTTTCAACAGCACGCAGGACTGCATGTTTATGGCGGAATATATAGACGGTGATTTTTATTATATCTATTTAAACGCTGCGCATGAAAAAATAACAGGCTTTCAAAATCATATGATCGCCGGCAAAACACCTGTGGAGGTCTGGGGAGAAAAGCAGGGCAAGAAGCTTGCCGCCTTTTACCTACAGGCCGTCAGCCAAAATGAAAATCATATTTACGAAGAGATCTTGAACATCGGCGGCAAAGCTTATTATTTTCTAACAAGCCTGTCGGTTGCGAAAGAGGGCGGGCATCAATACATCATCGTTTCAAGAAAAGATATTACCCAATATAAAATGCTTGAAGAAAACCATCTTGTCCTTTTGCAGCGCCTGCAATCGATGTTTGACGACCACATTGCCACTATGCTGATCATCGACCCCATTACGGGGAAGATTTTAGACGCCAACCCCTCTGCATGCAAATTTTACGGTTATGAAAAACCGCAGCTGTTGCGCATGAATATACAGGATATCAATGTGCTGCCGGTGCAGGAAATCGCCAAGCACGGAAGGGCCGCATACGAGCGGAAAAAGCAGCATTTTATATTCCCGCACCGGCTTTGCAGCGGTGAAATAAGAATTGTAGAGGTCTATTCCTGCCCTATCGGCGATAAAGAAACGCCGCAGCTCTTTTCAATCATCTTCGACGTGACCGATCGGGAAACCTATCGGAAAAATTTATTTTATGAGAAGGAGCTATTAAACACCACCTTAAAATCCATCGGCGACGGTGTGGTCACCACCGACGTTGCGGGCAAAATTACTTCGCTCAACACCGTGGCGCAGGAGATTGTCGGCTACAGCAACGACGAAGCGAACGGCGTGTATTTTTCAGACATTTTTGTTCTGCAAAATGAAGAAACCGAAGAGCCGGTAGAAAGCCCGGTAGAAAAGGTTTTAAGCACAGGTAAAATAATTGGCCTTGCAAATCACACCATTATCATCAACAGATATGGTGAAAAAATTTCGATAGCCGACAGCGCCGCGCCAATCAAAAACGAAGAAGGCAAAATTTTTGGCGTGGTCATGGTGTTCCGTGACGTGCGCGCCGAGAAGGCGCACCAGAACGAGATTCTGTTTCTCAGCTACCATGACGCGCTCACCGGCCTGTATAACCGGCGCTTTGTCGAAACCGAGCTTCAAAGGCTCAATGCCGATAACTGTGTGCCTGTTTCGGTCATAATGGGCGATGTAAACGGCTTGAAAATTACGAATGACGTTTTTGGGCACGCCACGGGAGATGAGCTGCTGAAAAATGTTTCGGCCGTATTTAAAGAAACCTGTATGCCAAACGACATTGTCGCGCGTTGGGGCGGCGATGAGTTCCTGTTGATTCTGACTAATAAAACGATTGAGTATGCCGGACAGATTATGGAGAAGCTGCGATCTAATTTTTTAAACAGGAAAGTCGGCACCTTTCAATTGAGCGTCTCTTTGGGCTGCGCCGAAAGAAACAGTCCGACCCAAAGGATGGAGCAGGTCATCCGTCAGGCCGAAGAATGGATGTACCACCAGAAGCTGCTGGACAGTAAAAGCTATCGCAACACCATCATCAATACGCTGCTGGCGACGCTCTATGAAAAAAGCATGGAAACAGAGGAGCACACAAAACGGCTTTTCAGATATTGCGAGGCAATCGGCAGAGAATTAAAGCTCTCAGAACAGTCGATGAACGAGTTGTCACTGCTGTCGGTGCTGCACGACATCGGCAAGGTCGCAATTCATCAAAGCATTTTAAAAAAGCCCGGCCCTCTTACATTTGACGAGTGGTTCGAGATGAAAAAGCATTGCGAAATCGGCTACCGGATTACGCAAAATACGCCGGAGCTCTCGCTTGTCTCGGAGTATATTTTGCACCATCACGAGCGCTGGGACGGCGGCGGCTATCCAAAAGGGTTAAAAGGGCAGGAAATTCCGATCTGCTGCCGCATTCTCGCGGTGGCCGACGCGTTTGACGCCATGACCAACGATAGAATTTATCGCAAGGCACTCAGTCGAAGCGAGGCAATTGAAGAGCTGCAAAAGCATGCGGGAACCCAATTCTCGCCGTACATTGTCGAAATTTTTATCAGCATTCTGCAAAAGGAACAGGACTAGCCTAGCGGTATACCAAAACAGCCCGGTGCAACACCGGGCCGTTTTATGCTAAAAGCGCTTAGCTGTATGCCTATTTGATATGAACCACCGGTTTAATCAGATTTTTAGGCTTCTCCTTCATAACCAGCAGCGCCTCTTCAATTTTATCAAACCCGTCAAACTCGTGGGTGACCAGCTTGGCGGGGTCTACGCGCCCCGTCTCTACAAGCGCCAGCAGCTTTTCCATCCGCAGCCGGCCGCCCGGCATAAGGCCGGCGCTGATCTGTTTGTGGCCCATGCCAAATCCCCATTCCACCCGCGGCAGCTTGATGGAATCGCCCTCGCCCAGATAATTGACGTTGCCGATTTTTCCGCCGGGACGCAGCGCCTTGATGGCCGAAGCAAACGTATCGTTATCGCCGCCCGCTATAATGACCTTGTCGACGCCCTTGCCGCCGGTCAGCATCAGGACCTGCTCCTCGACGGAGCCGGTCTTATAGCTGATAATCTTCGTAGCGCCGTATTTTTTGGCAATTTTAACACAGTTCGGGCGCGTACCGACGGCAAAAATCTCCGACGCGCCACGCAGAACGGCGCCCGCTATCGACATCAACCCCACAGGGCCGATGCCGATGACCAGTACCCTGTCGCCGAACTGAATATCCGCCAGCTCGGCGCCGTGGAATCCGGTGGGCATCATGTCGCAGAGCATGACGGCCGTTGTGTCATCCATTGTTTCAGGAATTTTGGCCATGTTGCCATCCGCATCGTTGACATGAAAAAACT
>JAEWMM010000269.1 GCA_023457175.1 Bacillota bacterium
GCCTATATGTCCGATATTGGGGACTTGAAACAATCGAATGTCATCGCGATCGGGCGGCTGGAAAAAAACCTGATTGTCCAGCAGATTAACAACATGATGTTCTTCCAGTTCAGCCCGCAGGGAACGACGATTCGCTCTAACGAAAAGCTGACGATAGACCCCAACTACGGTGCGGTTCTGGGCACTGTGCAGCTGCTCAACTCGCCCTACAGCGAGCAAAAACGCGCGCTGATGGTGGTGAGCGGCGTCAGTGACGACGCCATGCTGCGCGGCGTAGCCTATATTGGCCTGACTGACAACCTCTGGAAACTTTATGGCGACGGCTATGTCACCGACGGCGTGGACGTTTTCCCGTTCAGGTTTAAGGAGGATAACGCCAAGCGCGAATCGCTGATTGAGCAGCTGACCTCCCGCGGAGACATTCACGTGCTGGCACTGGCGGTCGGACTCGCGCTGCTGCTCATCGTGATATCTGCGTTAATGCTGATCAGAAAATACGGAAAGAAGGGGCATGCATGAAACAAAATCGAAATTTTCTGATTGCCGATCTGGCGTTTCTCTTCATGCTGCTGCTTCTGTTCGTCTGCATTCTGTTTATAGCCGGTACGCCGGACAGCTTTCAGAAAAATATGATCCTTCTGGCGGCTGTGCTGGCAACTGTCATCATCACGCATTTTTCCACCCTGCCGATCGGGCTGATGCTCAACATCGTCATGATCTTTGGTTACGCAACCTATGTCATTGTTTACGCGGCTTACCGGGGCGTTTCAATCTCGACCGATATCTATTTCTGGATTATCTGGAGCCCCTGCCTGACCGTTGCCGTCCATTTGTTTTTGGGCCGCACCAGACAGGCCGAAAAGCAAAATGAACAGATGCGGGAGCAGCTGGTGCGCCTTTCCGGCGTCGACCCTGAAACCGAGTTAAAAAATATCAGAAGCTTTGAGCGCGAATGCGGCGTGTATATGAATATTTCGCGCCGCTACCAAATGAGTCTCGTGGTGGTCGTCTGGCAGTTTCGTTATCAGCGCGAACTGACGCAAATGCTGGGCCAAAACGGACTGATGCAGCTTGTCAAGCAAATTTCCAAGGAAATATTGCAGTCGCTGCGTCAGGAGGACGCGCTTTATATGCTCGACAACAATCCTTTTATGTGGGGCACCATGCTCTTTACCGATCTGGAATCAACCCACATTGTGGTCGACCGTGTGCTCAAACGGCTTGAGAAGCTGGATTTGGCCAGCGCCTCGGGCAAGCACCAGATTATTTTGGAGATGCGTTCGGGCGCCGCGCGTTTTTCCGAAATAACCGACACGCCCTTTCAGCTGTTGGAAGAGGCTAAGAAAAAGCTTGAATACGATGTTTAATTTTATAGTCAGCAACTTAAAAATCAAATGGCTCTGGCGGTCTGTTCGGCGCCTTACCGCGTTGCCGTCCTTAGGTAAACGTCTTTCGCGGGGCACAAAATATCTGCGCCAGTCCTGCGTCTAAGTTGTTTGGCTATACACCGAGAGCGTGAGGAGGATCCGCCATGAAAAGGCAAACTAAAGCTGTTCTGCTGGCTTGCATGCTTTTGCTGCTGGCCTCCTGCGGCAACAAAGCCGAGAAAGTCGTGCTTGAGCCGCCATCCGCTTCGTCTCAGGCTGCGGCCCCGGAATCCGGACCGACGCAGCAGAGCAGCCCGTCCGTCGCCGAATCGGCCCCGCAGCAGGCCGAAATTAAGCTGTATCTCAACGGCAACCGGTTGGTGCTGACACAGCCGCCGGTTCTTGTTGATGCCGAAACGGTCATGGTGCCGGTGGCCGAGATATGCGAGGCCTTCAGCCGCAGCATTACTGCTGAGCCGCAGGCGGGCAGCCTGACGCTGACCGACACTGATAAAGGCAAAGCTATTGTGCTGACCGACAACGATAACAAGGCAACGGTCAACGGCGCCGCCGTTAATCTGGCCGCACCCGCAAAGCTGACCGAAGACGGCGTGATGCTGATGGCGCTAAGCGATTTTCGTACGCTGTTTGACGCCGACAACAAATATCAGCCCGATATCTTTGCCGCTTATATCACCGAATCGGGGCTGTGCTGACCCGCAGTTTTTATCATGCCGATATTCCGCTGAAAAGCGGATATCCTGGCGGCAAATTTTACGCGCTGCGTTGTGATCTTGGCCGGGCGGGCGTCTGCCCGCTTTCCCCCTTGCCTTTGACAGGACATAAAATCTGTCGCCAATCTGTTCTGCTTTTTAATGAAACCGTACTGTAAATGCCGGAGAGAGGACGTTTCTTTCTATGCCAAAATACCGCAAATTATCGGCGCTTGCACTTTCCTTTGCCGCAATACTGTCCTTGGCCGCCTGCGGCGTGGTGAAAAACCGGTCGACGCTGACTGAGACATCCTCGTCGCTGCCGCCCAGAACCGCCAGCGCGGCAGAGGCCTATCTGAGCGTTGAAGACCCCCTGCTGCGCGGAACCGGCACGCCGGTCTATTGGCCGCCCGTCTACAAGCAGTCGGAGCAGGGCGCGCTTCCCCGCTACGATTATCAGGTCACCGAGGTTGCACTGACCCCGGTCACCTACGGTACGCAGCAGCTTTACCGCTTAAATGATACTGATTATCTTATTGCCAGACCGGACGAAGAGAGCGCCAACATTAAAACGGCGATGAACAACCGTGTTAACGGGCTTAAGGCATTAAATCAGCAAAACCCGCAGGTACGGTTTTACACCTATTTTATCAACCGGGCAACCAACTGCAACTGGTATGGCCGCACCGCGGGCATTTTCGCCTATGATTACGCCGCCTATTTTAAAAGCCTGCTGGCCGATTCCAGTATTACAAGCGGGGCTTTTACGTTAAACAGCCTTGGAGACTATATGGAAACCGGCTACAAGCTGGACTTTCACCTCAACCACATCGGCGCTTACCGCGCCTATCGGGAGCTCTACCAGCTACTCGCACGAGATATGCCCATGACGCCGATGAAGCAGCCGCTGCGCGAGGTAGATTATAACAACCTGCGCACAATCGGACAGACTATTAAAGATCCGGCCAACACCGATATCTCTGAATCGGCAATGGACATTTTTAAAACTTACAAATTCAATTACGGCAGCTTCACCGCCTATGTCGACGACCGGCAGGTCATTCTGGGCATGGAGGAGGAGTATGATCAGGGGCAGATTAATCGCGACCCGGCCTTCCAGCATCTCTTTTCGTTCTACGGCGGGCAGACCGGCGTGGTGCGCTTTGAGTTTAATCAGCCGGAGCGCCCCAACCTGCTGATGCTATCAGATTCTCAGGGCAGGCCGATCCGAAAGCTGTTGGCCAGCCATTTTAACCGTACCATCTATCTGGATGACGTCCAGACCAACAGTCTTGATCTGAGCCGAATCATTCAGGAAAACGACATTGACGCTGTGGTGTTGGTCGGGCAGATCAGTCTGTTCCAGAGCTATACCGGAGGCTGAAAATGAAAAAGCTTCTCATAGGCGCGCTGCCGCTGCTTATTTTCGGACTGTTTTTTTCATATTCAGTTTTTGTGGGGCCCAATACCTCTGAAAACGAACAGCTGCAAAATTTTCCCGCTCTGCGGTGGAACGACCTTTTGGCCGGCAGCTTTCAGACGCAGTTCGAACAGGCGCTTAAGGACCAGATTTCGCTCCACAACCCGGCCGTGAGAGCCACCGTCAGAACACAGGCGCTGCTGCGCAGAACATACAACGGGGCGCAAAGCCTGACCCGTCCGTTTGACAGCCGGCAAAGCCTGACGCCGTGGGGCGCGGTTTACCGCATGAACGGTACCGATTGGCTGACCGGCTTCCCCTACCGACAGGATGCGTCGACGGCGGCGGGCTACCGGCGCAAGGCGGCGGAAATCAACCGCCTTGCGCAGCAAAATCCCAAAGTCAGGGTCTATGCCTATTACTGCTCACGCGCCGAGGATATGAACTGGTTTGATCCGGCCGAGCAGACCGAGCGCTTTTCGTACAGCCGCCTTTTAGAACAGCAATTAGACCAACGCATTCGCTTTGACCAAATGAAGTTCCCCGATTTTGCGGAATATGCCCGTCTGATGTATAAAACCGACCACCATTGGAACAATCTTGGCGCGCGCAAGGGCTACGCCGACCTGCTGCGCATGCTGTCGGCCGACTGGCCGCTGGGGGCCGCCTGCCCGATCGACTATACTCAGGACTTCGGCGGCTTAAAGTGGTGCGGCAGCCGTGCACGCGAAAGCGCGCTGACCGTGCCCGAAAGCGGCATGGACGATTTTGTCGTCGACCGCTATCTTTTGGCAGAGCACCGCACCTTTTTTGGCGAGAAAGAGATGGCCATCGGCCTGCAGGAGGCCTATGACGCGAACGAAATCAACCGCGATCCTGCGTTTGACCAATATCTGAACTATTTTGGCTTTGAGAGCCGTCCCATCCGGCTGGAATTTCCCGACCGGCAATATAATCTGCTGATTGTCGGCGATTCGTTTGCGCGCGCTGTGCGTCAGCCGCTGGCTTCGCATTTTTCTACGACGGTGTTTATAAATTTTCGTATTTTAGATCAGGTTAACCTGCAACAAATAATCGAAGAATATGATATTGACGCCGCGCTGTTCATGGGCCAGCAGGATGCCTGGAGCGGCTATTTTCTGGAGGGGGATACGCCGTGACCTTTACGACCCTCACGTTTCTGCTGTGCTTTCTCCCGCTGCTGACAGCGCTTTATTTTTTGTGTCCGTTAAGGCGCCTTGCATTGCGCAACACCGTATTGCTCGTTTTTTCTCTGGTGTTTTATGCCTGGGG
>JAEWMM010000270.1 GCA_023457175.1 Bacillota bacterium
GCAGATTTTCCACCTTGCTGCGTCCTCGTTACCGGCGGGCATCGGCCCGCGTGCGGTATCGTCCTTGCAGAGTAAAAAATCCGCGCGCCACGCTATGCACCTTTTGAATGAATTATCCGTATCAGGCTCTTGCCCGACAATGCACAGTTTTGCCTGTGTTTGTTCTGAGTTTATAGGCTGTTCTTCATTTGGCGTCAAAATGTGTCGAAATAGAAAAGTGTTTCTACAATTCTTCTAATCAACCCCCAAGTACTTTTGTGAGTTTTGCCGATGGTTTTTTCCTTAAAAAGCAAAAAACCGCTGCAAAGCAGCGGCCGCAATATCTGAAAAGCGTCAATTTAGATCTGTTTGGACGAATTATTTATTTAAATTTTAAGCTTTTACGTCTTTTAAAAAGCGCAATCTCTCAAAAACTCTTGGGATTCCGTGATTTTACATAAATTCCATATGATGGCGCGGTCATTATCCGGTTAGATTTGCGGCTTAAAACTGACATGCTTCAAAATTCCTCCGCGAGAATCACCATGCCGTCGATAAATTTCTTGAGATTGACCTTTCCGCTGCCCCCCTTACCCTGAATGCAGGCCATCTCGGCCCGCACCTCGCTAAACGGAAACAACCGGGAGGCGTATTGCACAAAAATCTCGTTGCCGTAATCCTCGACCCCAAGGCTTGCCAGATGACGCAGCCCGCGCTCGGCCGCGCGCCGGATACGCTGCTCAGTCGATTTGGGGTTCTCACCAAGCTGGGCGCAGAGGGCGCGCATGCCCACCTGCGACACCGTTTCGTGGCGGCGCAGCAGCGCCACGCACAGCTCGATAATATCCTTCGAGCCCTTCTCACCCGCCATGCCCAGTTGGCTGAGAATACCCTTTAAGCGCTGCCGCCAAAGCTCCTCGCGGCTGGCCGCAACGGTACGCGCGCCTTGCAGGCCGCCGCCGTGCAGCATGCTTTGAATGCTCGACAGCGTGCGCTCATGCTCAATCTGCTGCGCCACATTGCCGACCACCCGCCGGATTTCAAACAGGTTAATCGGCTTATGGATAAAAAACTCCACCCCCGCTTCATAGGCCTTGGCAACCATCTCCTTGGCGCTGACCTGTGAGATCATGATGAAGCGCGCCAAAGCCTGCCGGGCCTTTAGCTCACGCACCACCTGAATGCCGTCCATGCCGGGCATCAAAAGGTCGATGAGGATTAAATCGGGCGCGCAGGCGGCAATCCGCGCCAGATCCACACGGCCGTCCTCGGTCGTGCCGCAAACCTCGCCCAGATTTTCGCCCTCGATAATATCCTCAAGCACGGCGACCACCGTGGGGTCATCTTCAACGATGTAAATCCGCATAATTCTCCTCCAACTGTGCGCGTGGAATGCGCACCAAAAAACGGCAGCCGTGCCCCTGCGCCGTTTCCATCGTGACCGAACCGCCCAGCTCCTCGGTGAGCGACTGCACGGCGGCAAGCCCGACACCGCGGTTAATATCGCCGGTCACCGGATTAAACTTGGTCGAATAGCCGATGCTGAAAATCTTATCCCGCATGCGCGGCGGCACCCCCGGTCCGTCGTCCTCCACCCGAAAAACGATGCTGTCCGCCTCTAAAAATTCGTCAACCTTAATAGTTCCGCTCATATCCTCCTGCTCAAGCGCCTCGATGGCATTGGTAACAAGGTTGCGCAGAATCGACATAAGCCGGTGGTGCTCACGGGTTACAAATGCATGCTCGACCCGGATGAACACCCGGATTTTCTGCGGCTTTTGCCGGTCAAAGGTTTTGCGGGCCGACTCTTTAAGGATGTTCATTAAATCTGAAATGTTCATGACCTCCCGGTCATAGGCAGCCTCCACCTCCGCTTCAATACCCCTTAAAATACGCAGATGCCCTTTCTTGACCTCGTGCACGTCCCGCGCGATCGCCAGCGCAAGCTGCCGGTTTTGAGCCGGCTCGGACTGTGCGCCGTCCGCAAGTCCCTCGTAGAGCTCATAGGCCTTGCCCATGACCCGTTCGATATCTCCCGCAGCCTTTTTAAGAAAATAAAGCTCGTCCTTGAGCTGCGCAGTCATGAGAAACAGGCGCTGATAACGCCGTTCGCGTTCCTCAAGCAGCAGCAGCCGCCGGTAGTAGCCCAGCCACCAGAGCAAGCCGGTGGCGCACACCGACCGCACCAGCGCCACCGCCGCCAATATCAGATAAAACACGGGGGGCTGCACCCCGTAACGGAACCCCGACGAAAGCCCGATCTCCACCAGGTTCGAAAGCATATCCGCCACAAAGCAGCCAAGCCAAAAGCGCAGCAGCGGCCGCTTGCCCCGACCGGACATCATCAGCAGGAACAGTGCGTCGTAGCAAAGATAAAACAACGCACCGGGCAGCGCCGCCAGCGCCGCGCCATACAGCGCCTGTCCCACAACCCACGCCACGAAAACGCGGGAAAACCAAACAATACCGGCCGTCACTGCGCCCGCCACAGGCGCCGGTATAGGACGTACCGGAAGCAGCTTTACAAGCAAAACCGGATACAATATTACCGCGCCCGAAAAGCGGAAACCGCCCGCGCCGGGCAAAAAATAAAGCTGTGACGTAAGCGCCACCGCCACGCCGATGAGCAAAACCCGAACAAGCGGGCTGTTAAAAGCCGCCTTTCCCCTTCCAAATATCCGGTTTTGCCACTGCGCCACACGCGTTCACTTCCTGTATTTTTTTATATCATATCCTCTTTTTTTTCGCGCGTCAAACCTCTTTTTGGCAGCTATGGGCATAACTATCAATCGCGCACAGCTATACTATGCCCCGGATAACCAACCTTTTTCAGAGGCGCATTATATAAGCGCGATTTTTTCTGCAAACCGCATGCCAAAGCAAATGATCTCCCCCTGCGCGACGCGCAGAGATCGGTAAAGTCGTTCGTCCCGGCTGCTTCAATCATTTAATCTCCTGCTCCAGACGGTCAAATTCGGGGCTGCTGAAAAAATGGCCCAGCGTCATGTCCAGCCCGTCGCAGATTTTTTTGATGGTCGCAACCTCCGGGCTTTTGCTTTTTTCTCCCAAAATGCTGTAAATAGTCGACCGGTCTATGCCACAGAGATAAGAAAGGCTGCTGGGGTTAAGCCTTCTTTGGGCACACAAAAATGATATCCGGCGTGCAATCGCTTCTTTTAGAGTCACAAAATTCCCTCCTTTTTGTACGATATATCCAACATTATTTTAGCAACGGCATTCAATGCGATTGTGGGGCTTGTCCCACAAGGGAAAATATGCTATTGTTGGATATATCCCACATCAAGGAGGTTTATGCATGAAAGAGACAACCTGCTGCTTTACGGGTCACCGAAAGCTGCCGGTGTATCAGATTGGCCGCGTTGTCGCACGCCTTAACGGCGAGATTGAAAGCCTGATTCAAGCGGGCATAACAACGTTTTTATCCGGCGGCGCACTGGGCTTTGATCAGACGGCGGCGGCGCTGATCGCCTCCAAAAAGAGGCAGGGCTACGCCATCCGTCTTGAGCTCGCATTCCCTTACCGCCAGCAAGACAGGCTGTGGCCGCAAAACGCTCAGTACCAATACCGGCAGCTTCTTGAAAGTGCCGACAGCGTTCACTGCATCTCCGAGCTATACGCCTACGACTGCATCAGAAAGCGAAACCGCTACCTGATCGAGCACTCGGCCTACTGTATCTGTGCATTGCTGCGCAGCCCCAGCGGCACGGCGCAAACGGTTCATTACGCTGAGCAGAACGGCCTGTCTGTTATTAATGTGGCAGGTCGCGGCGGGCAGGCCGACGAGATCGTCGTCCCCGGGTCAGTCGCAGGCGGCGAAACGCCGCTGTACCCGCGCACTAAAGACCCTGCCCTGCCGATATGCTATTAATGCTAATATCCAACAAAACCAGCCGCTATCTTAAACGAGCTTTTTCCGCCAGTGACCGTCATCGCCTTTAACCGAGCCGACTCGCCTGCATCCTAAACCGGAAAAAACTCTGCGCAATCTATTCCACTGTTTTATCGGAGTTTACAGCCGGACAACTTAAATCCGGACTGTCTTGGCAGTCTATTTTGCGTCTTGCCGTGTTGTCGTCTCTGCCGATACAAAATATTCGCGTCAATTCTGTTCCCAAATTTGTTTGGCTATAGCATAAGACCAGGCAGCCGGCAAAGCGGCGCGGCCCCCAGCAAAAAGGTGAGAGCCGCGCCGCTTTATTGCGTCTGCCTCAGAGCAGCTCAAAATGCGCCCTGTTAAAGGTCAGCACCCCTTCGTCGCGCAGCTGACCCAGCGTGCTTGACATGGCACTGCGGTCTACGCACAGATAATCGGCAAGCTGCTGGCGATTAAACGGAATATCAAACGACGGCCCCCCCGCCTCCTGCGCCTGCTCAGAAAGATACGAGAGCAGCTTTTCACGCGTGCTGCGCTGCGAAATATGCTCCATTTTGTCGGTCAGCATTACGTTCTTAAACGCCAAAACCATAATCAGGTTCTGAATCAGCCGCGTATGAAATCCACAGGCCGACGGGCAGGAGGTGATGATGCGCCGCACATCGAGAAACATAATTGCGCTATTTTGCGTCGCCACCGCGTTGACCGGTATGGGCTTTGCGGGTACACAGGCGTAGCTCTCGCCAAACAGTCCGCTCTCAGGTATTTCTGAGAGAATGGTGCGATTGCCCCAGAAATCCTCGCGTTGAATATGCACACCGCCTGAAACAACCAGCCCCAACGCAGAAACGCTGTCTCCGCTGTGAATAATATAGTCGCCCTTTTTAAAATTGCGCACCGTGGCCGACAGGCAGCCGAGCATCGCCTCAAGCTCCTGCGCGTCAATACCGGCAAACAGCCGCGATTTTTTTATCTGCGTCAAATAATTTTTCATAAAGCCTCGTTTTGTTGTTTATACAACATACTTCTTTGGATCATTATATTATGATAAAGTCACAAAGTCAATGACCAACACCTATGCTTTAAAAGGAGTTTATAAATATGATTAGAAGAATTATTCGCATCGATGAAGATAAATGCAACGGCTGCGGCGCCTGCGCCACCGCCTGCCACGAGGACGCTATCACGATGGTCAACGGCAAGGCAAAGCTCTTGCACGACCACTACTGCGACGGACTCGGCGACTGTCTGCCCGTTTGTCCCACCGGCGCCATCAGCTTTGAAGAGCGCGAGGCCGCCGCTTACGACGACGCGGCCGTCAAGGCCAATCAGGCCGCAAAAAAAGCGGCGGTTGCCGGCTTTTCGGGTTGCCCCGGCTCACGCGCGCAGGCCATCAACCGCACGCCCGCACCCGCAGCACCGGTCGGAGAGGTTTTCTCGCAGCTGCGGCAATGGCCGGTTCAGATTAAGCTTGCGGCGGTCAACGCCCCGTTTTTCGACGGCGCAAACCTGCTGATTGCCGCCGATTGCACCGCCTACGCCTATGGCGATTTTCACAACCGCTTTATGCACAAGCGCGTGACGCTGATCGGCTGCCCCAAGCTTGACGAGGGCGACTATGCCGAAAAGCTCGCTGAAATCATCCGCACGAACGATATTAAAAGCGTTACCGTCACACGCATGCAGGTTCCCTGCTGCGGCGGCATTGAAAACGCAGTCAAGCGCGCGCTGCAGGCCAGCGGCAAGTTCATTCCCTGGCAGGTCGTCACTATTTCGACCGACGGCAGAATATTGGATTAACTGCCGCAAAACATAATAGGGTATGCCAAAGCAGGATGCCGCACTCAAACACAGCGGCACCGATGCCAGACAGCCGACCATGTCGCTCATGCTAAACGCCGACTAAAAACACACAGGCACGGCGGCCTGTTTTGCCTCCGGGGGCGTTCTTCGCGCCGCTAAAGGCAAAACAGTCCCGCCGTTGCATTGTGTTTTTAATCGGCATTTGGTATAAAGGCTGTAAAGACAGCCCATAAACCACGGCGCGTGATCAAGTGGCCGCGCCCATAAAAAGGAGGAAAAATGATGAACACAAAAATGTTCTGCTTTCAGTGCGAGCAGACGGCAGGCGCTACCGGCTGTACCCAAAATGCGGGTGTATGCGGTAAAAAGTCCGACACCGCCAACCTTCAGGACGAGCTGACCGGCGCGCTCATCGGGCTTGCCCGCGCGGTGGGCGACCAAAAGCCGGCGCGCAACACCGACCGCCTCATGCTCGACGGGCTGTTTACCACCATTACAAACGTCAGCTTCAACAACGAGACGCTCTCGGTGCTAATCGAAAAAATTCACGCCGAAAAGGCGCTGTATGACAGTGCTGCCGACGACTATGATATGCGCGTTCTCTGGGACGACAACGAGGATATCCGCTCTTTAAAATCGCTGATTCTGTTCGGCCTGCGCGGCATGGCCGCGTACGCCCACCACGCGTTTGTGCTCGGCTATGAGGATGAGGAGGTCAGCGGCTTTTTCTATGAGGCCATGGCCGCAATCGGCGCAGAGCTTGACGCGCAGACGCTGCTGCCCCTCGTCTTAAAGGTTGGTGAGGTCAACCTTAAGTGCATGGCGCTGCTCGACGCCGCCAACACCGGTTCCTACGGTACCCCCGTACCCACCACCGTGCCGATGACGGTCGAGAAGGGGCCATTCATCGTCGTCTCAGGCCATGATCTGCTCGACCTTAAGCTGCTTTTAGAGCAGACCGAGGGCAAGGGCATCAACATCTACACCCACGGTGAGATGCTGCCCGCGCACGGTTACCCGAAGCTTAAGAAATTCCCGCATCTCAAGGGGAACTTCGGCACGGCGTGGCAGAGCCAGCAGAAGGAGTTTGACGGCATTCCCGCGCCCATTCTCTTTACGACCAACTGTCTGATGCCCACACGCCCCAGCTACAACGACCGTGTGTTCACCACGTCGGTGGTTTCTTACCCTGAGCTGGTGCACATCGACGACCAGAAGGACTTTACCCCTGTCATCGAAAAGGCGCTTGAGCTGGGCGGCTATAACCATGATACCGAATTCACCGGCATCAACGGCGGCAAAACGCTGATGACCGGCTTTGGCCACGGCACGGTGCTGTCGGTTGCCGATAAGGTCATAGACGCGGTCAAGTCGGGCGCCATACGCCATTTCTTCCTCGTCGGCGGCTGCGACGGCGCCAAGTCGGGCCGAAACTACTACACCGAATTTGTCAAAAAGACCCCGGCCGACACCATTATTTTAACGCTGGCCTGCGGAAAATACCGCTTTAACGACCTTGACCTTGGCTCGATCGGCGGACTGCCCCGCTTGATGGATATGGGCCAGTGCAACGACGCCTAC
>JAEWMM010000271.1 GCA_023457175.1 Bacillota bacterium
GTGTATACCAGCGGCACATTCAGCGCCCGCGCGGCGCGTATGCCGGCCAAGCCGATGCCAAACTCCTGCTGGATATGGACGATATCGGGATTAAATTCCTTGATTCTCTTTTTTAATGTCAGGCTCAGCGGGCTTGAAAGCCCGTAGCCGTAAATTCTTTTTACTTCCAGCGCGGGGCAACGCAGCACACCATCCTGAACGACATGCTCGCGCACGTCCTTATCGGCGGTTACAATCAGCACTTCGTGCCCGTTATGCATCAGACCCTCGCGCAGAATTTTGACATGTGTCACGACGCCGTTGAGATAGGGGAGATAGGTTTCTACAAAAATTGCGATTCTCACAACGTTTCCTCCGAATATTTTTTATGCCGTCCGGCGGATTTATACTGTTTTTAAACGCAGCGCACCGTCAAAGCGACGCATACCAAAGAACACCGGCTCGTTTTTGAATATGATGCCATATAAGTTGCCTGTACCGGCTCATAATAATGCCCTGAGTCAGCGGCTTATTTCATCAAAAGCAAGGAAAACGTGCCTGATTTTAATGCGTTTTTCAACAGACCGCAGCACAGTTTTGACAGCCGTATCGCGGCTATTATACCATTAAGCCGATAAAAAGAAAACAATAAAAGATTTTTTGAAGCGTTCGTTTGAAAAAAGGCAAATATTCTTGTATAATGAAGCCATAGTATAAAAGGTAAAGGTGCTGATAAGCATGTCAACAAAGTTTCATATTACGCTCTCCAAGTTGATCGATGAATTCAAGCTGGAGACGATTTATCTTCCCACGCCTGCCGATCAAATCAATATTACCAGCGCCGAGGTCAACCGCCCCGGTCTTCAGATGGCGGGTTATTTTGAGGTGTTCGACAGCAACAGGGTCCAGATACTGGGCAAAACCGAGATGAGCTATCTGCACACGCTCGAAAAAGCTGTGGCCGCCGAGCGTCTTGAGCATCTTTTTTCGCTCAAGCCGCCCGTGGTTATTATCACCCGCAGTCTGGAGACCTGCCCGTCGCTGGTCGACGCGGCCAAGCATGCGCAGATTCCGCTGCTACGCACCGATGAGAACACCTGTTCGTTTATGTCCTCGCTGATTTCGCAGCTCAACGTCGATCTGGCCCCGCGCATCACCCGGCACGGCGTACTCATGGAGCTGTTCGGCGACGGCGTGCTGATTCTGGGTGAGAGCGGCGTCGGCAAGAGCGAGGTTGCGGTAGAGCTGATTGTGCGCGGGCACCGTCTGGTGGCGGACGACGCGGTCGAAATCCGCAAGGTCTCAGGCAAGGCGCTGGTGGGCACCTCTCCGGACAATATCCGGCATTTTATGGAGCTGCGCGGCATAGGTGTTATTAATGCGCAGCGTATGTTTGGCATGCGCGCCGTTAAGATTACCGAGAAAATTCTGCTCATTGTGCAGCTTGAGCCATGGAGCGACGCAACGCCCTACGACCGTCTGGGCTTTGAAAATCAGGTCATGGATATTCTGGGCATCAAAATTCCGTGCGTGACCATTCCGGTCAAGCCGGGCCGGAACCTCGCGGTTATCATCGAGGCGGCCACCATGAACCTGCGGCTTAAAAAGCTGGGCTACAGCGCGCCGCACGACCTGATGCGCGGCCTTGGCATGCCGGAGGATGAGCTGCCGCCGGTGGAGAAAATTGCGATAAACAGCTACTGGCAGTAACGCTTATTAGGAGGAAACCCATGTCGCAGACAGACAGCCTGAAGGCAAAGCTTCAGGAATCGGGATGCTTGATTTTATGCGAGGAGCCGATGAGCCGGCATACGTCCTTTCATATCGGCGGGCCGGCTGAGCTTTTCATCACCCCCGCAAACGAGGCGCAGGCGGCGCAGGCCATCGCTTTTTGCCGTGCGCTGGAGGTTCCGGTTTATATTGTAGGCAACGGCTCAAACCTGCTGGTGTCCGACGAGGGCCTGCGCGGCGCCGTCATTGCCTTTTCTCAGCCGATGGGCGGCATTACCCGTGAGGGGAACACGCTTTTGGCGCAGGCGGGTGCGACGCTCTCGCAGCTTTGCCGCTTTGCCCAGCAGCAGGGTCTTGCCGGTCTGGAATTTGCCTACGGCATTCCGGGCAGCGTGGGCGGTGCGGTCTATATGAACGCGGGCGCTTACGGCGGCGAGATGAGGGACGTGACGTCCTTTGTCCGCGCGCTGGACCAGGCCGGCTGTTTTGTCACTATACCGGCCGAGCAGGCGGGGTTTGCCTATCGCACCAGCCGTTTTCAAGCCGAGGGGCAGATTGTTTGCGCGGCCGATTTTGCGTTGACCCCCGACGCGCCCGAAGCGATCGATATGCGTATGAAGGATATTCTTGCACGCCGGGTTGCCAAGCAGCCGCTCGAATTTCCGAGCGCGGGCAGCGCCTTTAAGCGCCCCCAAAACGGCTATGCCGCCGCGCTTATTGAAGAAAGCGGCCTAAAGGGCTTCTCTGTAGGCGGCGCGCAGGTCAGCGCCAAGCATGCGGGCTTTATTATCAACACCGGCGGTGCTACCTGCTGCGATGTGCTGGCGCTTTTACAGGCGGTCAAAGACGCGGTTTACCGGCGTACCGGCGTGCTGCTTGAACCGGAAATCAAATACCTTGGCAAAAAAGAGGATAATTAAAAATGGATTTTTTAGTCATTACCGGCCTTTCCGGCGCCGGAAAATCGCAGGCTGTCCACGCTTTGGAGGATATCGGCTATTTTTGCATCGACAATATTCCGGCTGAGCTTTTGGAGCAGTTTATTACGCTGTGCCAGACCTCTGCCCGACATGATAAATACGCTGTTGTGATCGATATTCGCAGTTGCTGTTACTTTGACGATTTTAGCGAGACGAGGAAAAAATTTACCGATAAGGGCTACAAGCTGCGCACCCTGTATCTCGACGCCGCCGATGAGGTACTGATCCGCCGCTTTAAAGAAACGCGCCGCAAGCATCCGCTGATGGACGATTCGGTCAAGGTTCTGCAGGAGGCTATTCTGCTTGAGCGCAAGGCCATGAGCCCGCTGCGCGAGTGCGCCGACTATCTGGTGGACACGTCAACGCTTTCAACCTCGCAGCTCAAAGAGCGTATCGTCTCCTTATTCTTTGCAAAAAGCAGCAACGCTATGGCGGTCACCGTTATGTCGTTTGGTTTTAAATACGGCGTTCCGGCGGACGCCGATATTGTGCTGGACGTACGCTGCCTACCCAACCCGCATTACATACAGGAACTGCGTCCGCTGACCGGCTGTGATGAGCGGGTCAGCGACTATGTTTTCAGCTTCGAAGAGTCAAAGGGTCTGCTGACCCATTATGATGCTATGATCGATTATTCGCTGCCGCTTTATGTGCGGGAGGGCAAAAGCAGCCTTGTGATCGCGTTTGGCTGCACCGGCGGCCGTCACCGTTCGGTTTCATTTGCCGAGCGGCTCGGTAATCGGCTTAAAGAAAGCCATGATTCGGTTTTGATTCTGCACCGTGATTATAAACGTTGACGAGGTGACGCAGCTTTGTCCTATGCAGCGCGTGTCAAAGAGGAAATCTATCTTTCGCGGCCGTCAAAAAGTCCGTACTACCGGGCGTTTTGTTACGGCCTGCTTTTAATGGGTAAAAATTTTGACAGCCGGAGCGTTTCGATCGCCACCGAGCATCTGACCGTCTCAAAGCTTTATGGCTTTGCCGTTAAAGACGCTATCGGCGTGCGCGCCGCCTTTTCAGAGCAGAAGGCTCCGCGCGGCGCGCAGCTTTACACCGTAGAATTACGCCGCACGGAGGATATCGGGCGGCTGCTGCGCGCCTTTGAGCACAGCGAGACGCATTTTAACCGTGGCTTGATGTCGGAAGAGAATCTGCCGATGTTTTTGGGCGGGGCGTTTATGGCCTGCGGCACCGTCAGCGAACCGGTCAAGAGCTATCATTTGGAGCTGACGCCGCCCGACGACGCGCTGGCGGACATGCTGTTTGAGCTGCTGTCAACCGCCGGCTATCCGCCCAAATCCACTGTGCGCCGCGGACAGACGGTATTGTATTTTAAAGAGAGCGAACAAATTGAGGATCTGCTGACTATGATGGGCGCGACTCGCTGCTCGCTGGAGCTGATGGAGACAAAAATCTACAAAGACCTGCGCAACCGCGCCAACAGGGCGGCTAACTGCGACGCGGCCAACGCCGGAAAGTTGTTTAAGGCTGCCGAAAAGCAGCTTGCAGATATCGGGTTTTTGCGCGCGCATAATCTGCTTGAGACGCTGCCCCCGCAGACGGTGGCGGTGGCCCGCCTGCGGGAAGAAAACCCAGAGGCGTCGCTCTCCGAGCTCTCAAAGCTCTCGGGACTGTCCCGCTCCGGTATTAACCACCGATTAAACCAGCTTGCGCAGGCCGCGCAGCAGCTGCGCGAGACAGGGGAGGCGGTTTGATGGATCGTTTTGCGCACCTGCATCTGCACACCGAGTACAGCCTGCTTGACGGCGCCTGCCGCATCGACAGGGTGTTGGCGCACGCCAAAAGTATTGGGCAGACCGCCATGGCCATCACCGATCATGGCGTTATGTATGGCGTGATTGATTTTTATAAGCGCGCGAAGGCGGTTGGCATTAAGCCGATTATCGGGTGCGAGGTTTATGTCGCGCCGCGCGGCATGCAGGATAAGGTGCATCGCATCGATTCCTCGCCGCATCATTTAGTGCTGCTCTGCAAGGATATGACCGGCTACCGGAATTTGATTTCGCTGGTGTCCCACGGCTGCATTGAGGGGTTTTACACCAAGCCGCGCGTCGACATGGCGCTGCTGGCGCAAAAGTCCGAGGGACTGATTGCGTTGTCGGCCTGCCTGTCAGGGCAGATACCCCGGCTGCTGATGGCAGGGGACTATGACGGTGCCAAGCAGGCCGCCGAGAGACATATTGAAATTTTTGGGCAGGAAAATTATTACATCGAGGTGCAAAACCACGGCATTGCCGAGCAGCAGCGCATTTTGCCCCTGCTGCGCCGTCTGGCGGGCGATCTGGGGGTGGGCGTTGTCGCGACCAACGACGCGCACTACATCCGCCGCGAGGACAGCCGCATGCAGCACGTGCTGACCTGCATCCAGACCAACACAACAGTCGAAAACTCAAGCATGGAGTTTGCCACCGACGAGTTTTTCGTTAAGACCCGCGACGAAATGCTAAAAGCGCTGCCGGGTTTTGAG
>JAEWMM010000272.1 GCA_023457175.1 Bacillota bacterium
GCTGTGTTTCGAGCAGTCTTTCATACAGGGCATCCGGCAACGCCAGCCCCTCAGTTTCAATTCCGGCGGGGGTAAAGCGGTTACGGCAGCCAAACCAGATGCCACCCAAACACACCGAGCCGCAATGCCACTGTCCGCGCAGCGTCAACAGCAGTTGGAATGCACCCGAAGAGAGCGCCGGGGCCACATAGGGTTTAAAGCCTATTTCGCGGATGCGCAGGTTGGCCGTTTTAACCAGCTCGGTCAATTCGCGCGAGAGGGCGTCGTCGTAGGCTGTCAGCGAGTTGGCGATCACCAGCCCCTCTCCGTGCGGGCCAAAGCTGCGCCCCTCGGTTAAAAAGCTGCGGAATTTTTCCTGCTGCTTTGCCAACGCAGCGGTGCGGGCGTTCATGACCCCAAGGCCAAAGCCCTGCACCTGCTCAGGCAGCAGCCCCTGACCGTCCCATGCGCCGTCCTCCCCCTGATTCGAAGCGAGATACGCCGCCTTGCACAACGGGTCTACCGGGTCGGACAGCACCATAAACAACCCCCGGAAATCCGCGTCCCGCGCCATTCTGGCGTAATGCTCAACGATGGCGCGGTTGGCGTCAAACTGCGCCATGCGCACATCTTTAACGGCGCTGCCCACGGCGGGAATCGCCTTGGTTGCCGCAAAGATAAATACGTCGCAGTCAAACAGCTGCGCCATATCCACAGGGTAGACGTCAGGCAGCGCATCGTAATCCCACGGCCAGACGATCTGGCTCATCTCCGCCGTCCAGCGGGCGACGGTGCCGGGGTTTAAATCGCAGATGCCGATCTCTTTAATGCAATCGCCGCCCAGCAGCTTTAAGCCGGTGAGCAGCGTGCCGCCCACATCCCCAACCGCCAGCAGATGCACACGGCTTTGGCCGGGTTTAACAACCGAAAGACCGGCGGCCTCGCGCCAGCGCGGATGACGGATATTGACGGCGCGCAGCGTGCGCCGCTCAATGCGGTTTAAGATGTCGGCAGAGATTGACGCCTTGTCACCGGCAATTCGCGCGGGGTCGAGCCACGCGATCGATTCGGGCGCTATCAGCTGCCCGGCGTCGGTCACGCAAAACGCGGCCCGCCGGTTTTCGGGCGGCGCATCGAGCAGAAAGGTCAGCGGCGCCTCGGGCGCTGGAGCCGGTACCTGTTGCAGCGGCAGATCTGGGGTAAGCGCTGCGTAGATTTGATCCTTCTCCTGATAATAATACATTTTATCACTCCAATACATCGCGCATGCGCATCAGCATTTTCAGGTCGTTTTCAAGATAGGCCGAGGCCGGCAGATTCGGGTCGTAGTAAAGGCAGCTGCCCTTGTCGGGGGAAAGCGGCAGAATGACCGCCTCGCTTAAACGCGAGAGGGTCAGATTGCGCGCGAACCGCTTTCTGAACTCGCTTTCAAGCACCTGAATAATATCACGGGAGTTTTCGATGCACACCTGAGAAAATTTAAAAACCGCCGTGCGGTCACACTCCTTATAAAACTTCGGGAACGCATAGGGCAAAACAAGGTTGATCGCCGGGGTCAGTCCGGGCACCGAGGGCTCGTCATGCCCGACCGTGTCGCCGCCGATAAACGGGTACATCGTCGATTCGACAAACCAGGCCCGCAGGTTGGGTACAAAGTAGACGCAGTCGGCCTTCATGTCCTTGGTGCGCATCAGGTCGCGGCCCTTGCCGCTCATGACGCCGACAAGCACACGGTCTATGGCAATACCCTCATGCTCCAGCAGCGGAGACAGAGCGTTGATACGGTTACCCGAGTGCAAAATATCATCCACAAGAATGGCCGGTCGGCCAAAGGATTTGATCGTGCGTATCTGGCTCTCAAGCGGGGCGTAGCCCGGAAAAGCCTCGATGGTAAAGGATCGCAGATCCTGCGCGAAGACTTTGTCGGTGTGAATCGTCTTGGTGACGGTATTCGGAATGGCATTGCCGCGCAAAACCTTGCCAAATGGCACACACATTTTCTGGCCAAGCGTACGCGGGACGGCCACCTCGGCGGGCACATGGTTTGCCTCAACGATCTTGCGCACCAGCCGGTGGTAGATGACCTCGGCGTTTAACGACAGAATCAGCGTGCCGGGATAGAGACCGGTCAGCGCCTCCTGCATGCGGACATGCGCCTGCCGGATAGCGTCAAGGATGCTCGCACTCGATGAAAAGGGCTCCTTGAGCGTGGTGGCCAGATTCTGTATCAGCACAACGGGCGAACGCATATCCACCAACAGCAGCGGCCGGTCGCCGTCCGCCGGCGCCGGGACAAAGCCCTGACGGTACAGCAGGTCGGTGGCAGCGGCATCCTGCTCGGCATTGGTCGGGTAATAAACGGCGTAGCCGCAGTCCTTGGCCATCGCACGGGAGAGCGCCTCGGTCATCAGAAGCTGGCCGATATTATAACCGGTGTCGCCGTTGCGAACCAGATGCAATCCGGTCAGCAGCAGGATGCGCCCCGCCGTGTGCTCGCGTACATAGTTGGTCAGCCGGACGTCCTGAAGTGCGTCGTACAGGTCAATGGCGCTGACAACGCGCATGGTCAGATAGCCCAATATCCGCTTGCCCTTTTCGGTGTCGCGCAAAACAATCACGTCGTCCCGCAGGTCAAGGTACGGCAACCGGCTTTTGCCCGCGGAGACGGCGGCCAGCAGCTCGGCGCGCAGTGCGTCGTCGGGGTGGCGCGTCGGTGAGAAGTCGAGATATCCGGCATGGTAAAGCCGCTTATACTGCGGCTCGCGCAGATACAGGCTGTTGCGGTAAATATAGTCCTGAACGGTGGGGTCGAGCAGATTGGAAATATCGCGCCCCATATCAATATTCTCGCGAATTCTCGTGGAGCTGATATCCTCCAGATGGGTCGGCAGCTGCAATTGCAGCACCTCGCCCCTAATGCAGCGCAGATCGGCCTCGGTCTCAGGGCCGTCAGCATTGCTGACACGGCGGAAAACGATGTGGTTCATCTCCTGCACGCAGCCCGGAACAGCGGCGGCCTTATAAGAAGAAGCGTTGGCCACGACGTCGCTGCCCACGGCCAGATACAGCGCGCGTCCGGCAAAAACCTGACGCAGGCGGTCAAGGTCGCCGGGGCTGGCCAGATTCACCGGCAGGTCGTGCGGGAACAGGTAGACATTAAACATATCCGCCACCGACATGTTGACAATCTGGCGGCGCACCAGCGCGGGCTGGGCTTTTTTGGACCACGAGAACTCATCGATGGCGAGATAAACCTCAAAGCCCATATCGCAAATACTTTGCACAATGCCCTTATGGGAAAGCGAAAAAGGATCAAAAGTGCCCGGAAAGAAGGCAACGCGTCCGGGCGCCGCGAAACAGAACGGCCCGTCCTCAATATTATGCAGAACCAAAAAACGGTAGATGTGTGAGAGTGCTGCGGCGGTGTAAAAAAAGGTCAGCTCCCGCTCCTCGTTTTCGCTGATCAGGCAAAGCAGCTTTTTGGCCACCAGCATGAACAATGCGGTCTTATCGGCGTAGGACATGACCTTTGAGGCAAACAGCTCCTCGCCTAAAATGCGCAGCGTCTCCTGCCGCACCGGCTCACGGTAGGAGGCGAGCCCCTTAAGCAGCAGCCCGGCCAGCCGGTTGCGCCGGGCGTTCAGCGCGGCGGCATCCTGCCCAAAGCGCTCCCTGTAAACGGCGTATTCCGCCAATATGGCCCCCACCGTATCCAGCGCGGCGTTGACCGCGACGCTGCTGGCGGCGCAGAGCAGATTTTCCATCTGGTCGATCAGCTCGTCAAGCTCACAAGGCGGCAGCCACAGCGCAAAGCGGCCCAGATATTCCGGAATATATTTGGCCGGCTCGGACTGTCCGGTTTCGAGCGCCTTTGAAAGCTCGACAGCAATCTCATTGCGGCGTTCCGGCGTCAGCTCAGGCGCCATCGCCAGCAGAGAGGATCCGGCCATGCGGCGAACCACCACGTTTTCGCCCATTTTGATCAGGTTAGAAAAGTGGGTGGCAATGTGCAGAATATTTGTGTGGTTGCCCTGCTCGATCAAGTCCAGCAGATATTCCACGCCTACGGCCTTCATAATCCAGGGAGTGGCGGTTTTCAGGTTGTCTAAAAAGATGTTCGACACGGCGGACTGGCGACTTAAGAACGCGTCCTGCGCCGTGGTGTCGTAGCCGAGCATCCGCCCCAGATGCGCCTGCAAGAACAGCAGCGGGGTGCTGCCCTGACAGTCCGCCGACTCGGCGGCGCGGGCAATTTCTTCGCGCAGCGGGGTTTCCTTGGGTAAAATATAAAGCAGATGCCTGAACAACCGCAGCGCCGCCGCCTTTTGAACCGGCGCTCCGTTTTTAAGCCACCACATTGCAAAATGCGCCAGCCCGGCCGCCTGCGTCACCCCGCAGAACGCCGCGGGAATGTTTACAACGGTATCCAATAAGGCAAAGGCGGCATCAGGCTCGATGGCGGCGGGATTTTCGTAATGCTCAAACAGCTCACCGGCAAAAACGGCGGCGTCGGCATCGGAGCTGGAATCGAGCAGCGCGTCGAGCGCCAGCTTGGCCGTGTAACGTATTTTGCTGGTCTGCTGGGGCGTTAAGCGGCTGTCCGGATGGATCAGGAGGTCAAAATACACGCGCCACAGCTCGTAGTGGCGCATATCGCCGGGGGCCGGCTCGCACCCGGCGGGCTGCTCCTTGCGGTAGCCCGAATGAAATCCGGCCAGAATACGGCCAAGCAGCGAAGCGGCCTGGCGACGGATATCGCCGTCGGGGTGCATGAGCAGCTCGTACAGAAAAGAGAGCATCTGCTCCTTCTGCGCGGCGCTCCAATAGGTAAAATACTCTTCAAATACCGATACATAGGCCCGAAGGCGGTCTGGTTTCTTTTCGCTGCGGGCGGCTTCAAGAATGTTGCCGAACAGCTGGTCATGGCCCAACCGGTGCATCAGGCGGATATTATGATCCACCGCGCGGTGCCGCAGCGCCGTTACAGCCTCGTCCATGCACATCAGCGCCGCATCCTTAACCGGAGCGGGCGGCACGGCGGACAGCGCCAGCGCGGTGTCGACGCCAAACGAGCGCATATACTCCTCAAAATCGTGCAGCTTGGCATAGACAAACTGATAGCGGAGGCGCTTGGCCGCGTCTACATTGTCAAGCTTCTGCAAAATGACGTCAAATGAATCGGCAAGCGAGAAGATTTCGGCAATCTCCTGCCCGTTCTCGTCGCGGGACTGCTTGACCCGAAAGTCGGCGTAAACGAGCAGCAACGACTCGGAGGACAGATTCTCAATCTCAAGATCCCATACCGAATGGTTCGCCGCAATGCGGCCGATGTCGTTTAATCCGCGCCGCGCGCACCAGATGTCGGTATAATGATAATGCAGGTAGGGCACCCGCTCACCGGCCTTGCAGCCGAACTTGCCGATGTCGTGAACAGCGGCGGCCGCCGAAAGCAGCGGCAGGTCGACCAGTCCGCCGCCGGCATAAAAAGCCCGGGCGCAGGTCATGGCCACATGGTGCACACCGGCGATATGCTCAAGCGTACGGTAGGGCGTCAGCTCGTGGCCCAGCCGCAGCAGCTCGTAAACAAAATCCTCTTTAAACCATGTGAGAAACCGGCGGTATTCGTCGGCGCCGGCGTTGCCCTCCAGCTCCTGTTCAGTGCAAAAG
>JAEWMM010000273.1 GCA_023457175.1 Bacillota bacterium
CCCTGCTGCCAAAGCGCGCGCCCGGACGGTAGGAGGTGGTCGAATCAAAGGGCGCGCCGAACAGAACAATGTCGGCTTTCTCATAGTCGCAATCGCAGCCCAAAAAGGTCTCTATGTTTTTATTCAACATTTTTCAGCATTTCCTCCACATAGTTGGGCAGCGCGAATGCGCCGACATGCAGCTTGGTATTGTAGTAGCGGGTGCGAAGTCCCCGGGCGTTCCATCGGGCTGCGTCGAGGTCCCGGACCGGGTGATATTTTTTGGACGCAAAGCCGAACAGCCAGTGCCCCGACGGATAGGTCGGAATATGCGCCTGATAGACGCGGCTGACGGGGAAGCTCTCGGCAATGCGCTTGTGCGCGCGCTGCATGGCGGCGGCGTCTCCGGCATAAAACGGGCTTTCGTGCTGGTTGACCAGAACGCCGTCGGCGCGCAGCGCCTTGTAGCAGTTGCCGTAAAACTCGCGGGTGAACAGCCCCTCGCCGGGGCCAAACGGGTCGGTCGAATCGACGATAATCAGGTCATATTCCTCGACGCAGGCGCGAACGTATTTAAGCCCATCCTCAAAATAGGTGCTGACACGCGGATCAGAAAAGCCGCAGGCGGTAGAGGGCAGGTGTTTTTTGCAGACCTCGACGACCAGCTCGTCGATCTCGACAAGATCGATGCTTTCCACCTCAGGGTAATGCGTCAGCTCCCGGATGACGCCGCCGTCCCCTCCGCCGATAATCAGCACGTTTTTAACGTTTGGATGTACCGCCATCGGCACATGAGTGATCATTTCGTGGTAGACAAATTCATCCTTTTCGGTCAGCATCATATAGCCGTCGAGCGTCAGGAACCGCCCAAACTCGGGAGATTCAAAGATATCAATGCGCTGAAAATCGCTCTGCCCGCCGTAGATTTGCCGGTCGGTTTTAATGGATAAGCGCACATTCGGGGTGTGCTGTTCGGTAAACCAAAGCTCCATGCCAGTCTCCTTTATCATTCTTTGCCCGCCTTCAATACGTTCAGATGTTCAATTGCAATGTCCTCCGGTCCGGTCATTGAGCAGCCCTTTTCTTTGGCGTAGGCAATATAGTCGAGAATATCGCGTGTAATCCGCTCGCCCGGGGCCAGAATCGGGATGCCGGGCGGATAGCACATGACAAACTCGCTGCAAATATGCCCCTCGGCCGCATCCAACGGCAGCGACGTTTTTTCGGCGTAAAACGCCTGCTGCGGCGTGACCTCGACCTGCGGCGGTAAATATTCCTGCGTCATCATGCCCGTGCGGTCGCGTTGGTATCGTCGTCGTATCTCAGAGAGTGCCCCGACCAACCGCTCGATATCCTGCACGCGGTCGCCCACCGACACATAGGCGAGGATGTTGCCCAGATCGCCAAACTCGACCTGAATGTCGTATTCGTCGCGCAGCAGATCGTAAACCTCAATGCCCGCAAGGCCGATATCCAGCGTGTAGACCGACAGCTTGGTCGTATCAAAATCGAAGATACTGTCGTTGTTGACGAGCTCCTGCGCGTAGGCATAATAGCCGCCGATACGGTTAATTTCCTCGCGGGCATACCGGGTCAGATCCTGCACATGGCGGAAAATTTCTTTTCCGCGCAGCGCGAGATTACGGCGGGAGATATCCAGACTAGAAAGCAGCAGATAAGAGCCGCTCGTCGTCTGGGTCAGGTTGATAATCTGGCTGACATAGCCCGCGTTCATTTCAGGGCCGGTCAGCAGCAACGAGCTTTGGGTCAGGCTGCCGCCTGATTTATGCATGCTTAACGCCGCCATATCAGCCCCCGCCGACATGGCGCAGACCGGCATTCTGCGCCCGAAATAAAAGTGAGTGCCATGCGCCTCATCGGCCAAAACCTTCATACCGTTGGCATGCGCCAGCCGCACAATGCTTTTAAGGTCGGAGCAGATGCCGTAATAAGTCGGGTTGTTGACCAAGATTGCAACCGCGTCGGGATGGCCTTTGATCGCCTTTTCGACCTGTGCGACCGACATGCCCAGCGATATGCCAAGGCGCTTGTCCACCTCGGGGTTGACGTAGACGGGGTGCGCCCCGCAGAGCACCAGCGCGTTAATGACGCTGCGGTGTACGTTTCGAGGCAAAATAATCTTATCGCCGCGCTTGCAGCACGCAAGCACCATCGCCTGTACCGACGAGGTGGTGCCATTAACCATAAAATAGGCGTTGGCGGCGCCAAACGCCTCGGCCGCCAGCGCTTCGGCATCCTTGATCACCGAAACGGGATGACACAGGTTATCGAGCGGCTTCATCGAGTTGACGTCGATGCCGACACACTTTTCTCCGAGAAAGTCACGCAGCTCGGGGTTTCCCCGGCCGCGCTTATGCCCGGGTACGTCAAACGGGACGACTCGCATTTTTTTAAACTCCTCCAGCGCCTCATAAATCGGCGCGCGCGTCTGATCAAGCTGTGCCATGCCGCTCCCCCTGCTTTAATGCATCAGTAAACATTGCGGCCGCTGAAAATTTCAATCATCTCGCGGCGCAGGTTGTTGGTAATCGCCAGCCGCTCCTTGGGCGGCAGCTCGTATACGTCGGTTTTAAAGAGATAGTTTTGCAGATCAAGCTCCTTGATCAGCATTTTGGTGTGGAACAGATTCGCCTCATAGACGTTGATATCGATGGCGTCGTAGCGTTCCAGCGTCTCCTGCGCGATATAGCGCTGAATTGAAACCATATCATGATCGATGAACAGCTTTTTGCCGGTGACGTCGCGCGTAAAGCCGCGCACGCGGTAATCCATCGTGATGATGTCGGAGTCAAAGCTGCCGATGAGGTAATCAAGCGTCGAGAGCGGCGTAATCTCGCCGCAGGTCGCGACGTCGATATCAACGCGGAAGGTCGCGATGCTTGTCTCAGGGTGATATTCGGGATAGGTATGCACCGTAACATGGCTTTTGTCGAGATGCCCGACGATGGTATCGCCGCTGGGAATCATCGACTCCTCGGCGATGAGAATTGTCACGCTGGCGCCCTGCGGCTCGTAGTCCTGCCGAGCGATATTGAGGACCGTCGCACCGATCATCTCGGTCAGGTGGGTCAATATCTTGGTCAGGCGCTCCGAGTTGTATTGCTCGTCAATATAGGCAATATAATCCCGCTGCTCCCGCGCAGTCTTTGCGTAGCAGACATCGTAAATATTAAAGCTTAAGGATTTTGTCAAATTGTTAAATCCGTAGAGCGTCATTTTCTCATCCATGTATGCGCATCCCCCATAGAAAAATATTAAAATGGCCGTTTGGCGCACCGCTTTTGACGGCAACCGCCAAACATGGCCGAATAGCACTCCGGCAACTCAAGCGCTTCGAGAATTTGTTGCTAACCAGCGCTGAAGCAATAAAAACAGCACAAGCGCGGCGACGTTTCGCCAGACACTTGTGCTTCGATTCAAATCTGTTATTTTTGAACAGGTTCTGCCCCTACTCCAAACGGGATAGGCGCAGGCCCCCTATTTTAAAAATTTCAGAACATTCAGAGTCTATATAGCAAATAGTTACTTTTACTACTCTTATTGATCGTTTCACAAGTTTTATGTGTCCGCTTACACATCGGTTTTAAGTAACCAACTTATAAAATTTGCGCTTTTGGCGCAATCAATAAGGCAACGAAAGTTGCCGCTCGGCATTTGACCCGGCTGTCCGTATGGCCATTCCTTCCCGCTGGAAGTGGTCAAAAACATTTGCGAATGGAAAGACTCTGTCTAACCAGTCTGTTCTCACAAAAGATTACTGTCATTATATTGGACAACCCCCTTAAAGTCAAGTAAAAAGCGGGATTTTTTTCGCGCCTCCAAATTGTTGAAATTATCGCCGCCGCCCGGCTTACCCGGTGCAATAATCTGCCAGTTTTTTTGTACCTTATTAGCAGAACCCGATTTTAAAGGAGGTCATCTTACATGCAGTATAAAAAGACTGTTTTTTCAGCACTGGCTGTCATGCTTTCGGTACTGGCTATTTTTACCGCCTGCAGCAGCGCAAATTTAAGCGATAAAGCCTCGCCCGCCGAATCTTCGGCTGCAAGTTATTCGAACATGGCGCCCGCTATTGCTTCAGGGCGCACCCAAATGGCGGCGCAAGCGCCGGACATTCTGGTAGCCGATCAGAATAAAGCCGACGTCGTGATCATGAACCCCGACCGCAAGATTGTCAAGCACAGCTACCTCACGCTTGAGACAAAGGAATTTGACATCGCGTTCCAACAGCTTTTGGCCGCCGTCACCGAGCAGGGCGGCTATATCGAAAGCCAGAGCACCAATGGTCAAAGTCTGACCCACCGCGGCACTTATTATGAACGCTCGGCGTCAATACAGGCGAGAATTCCCGCTGACAAGCTCGACAGTGTGACCGCTGCCGTCGGTGGCATCTGCAATGTCACCTCAAAAAGCGAGAGCATCGATGACATTACCGATAGTTATTTTGACTCGCAGGCGCGGCTTGATTCATTAAAACTGCAGGAAGAACGGCTTTTAGACATTTTGTCCAAGGCCGAGAAGCTTGAGGATGTCATTTCGCTGGAGCGGGCGCTGTCCGACGTGCGTTATCAGATCGAATCGCTGACTGCGTCAATGCGGCGGATGGACAGTCAGATTGCTTACTCCTACTTAAATCTTGACCTGCGCGAGGTGGTGGAGTATCAGCCCGTGACGTCGGCGCCTAAAACGTTGGGTGAGAAAATTGCCGCTTCGTTTAAGCGTTCGGGTGAAAAATTGACCTGGTTCTTTGAAGCGCTGCTGCTTTTTGTCATTGAGGATCTTCCGCTGATCATTATTTGGCTTGCAATTTTCGGAACAATATCCTTCGTTTTGTTCAAGTTTTTTAGCCGGGCTAAAGTAAAAATGTATTTAGCCAAAAAAGTAAAATCTTTGCCGCAGGCTAATCAGACCCAAGATCCGCCCCCTGAAAAGTAATCAACTATAGCTGATTGAGCATTTTAAAGTTTGTTTTTTCACTTATTTAGGCTGTTTCAGACCAGCGCCATATTTTCTCTTTTGCGTATATTGCACAATCATGTGTTTTTGGTACACGGATTTTGCAGGACGTTTTTATAAAAATTGCAAAATCGCTTGACGCGCAATGCAAGTTGGATTAGAATTACTTGCATAACCGAGGGCGATTATCAGGAGAGGTGCCCTCTGAGGCACCTCTCTTCTCTTTACCGCCTGATCGTTTGAGAAGGAGGGAACCCACATGCAAAAGGAAGGGCAAATCAGAATCCCGTCAGGCTGCGCCATCTCCGGAATGATGGATTTGGAGGGCAAGCCGATTACCGGCGATGAGATTATCCGGTCAATTGCAACGATGCATGACCGTTCCAACGGTCTGGGCGGCGGTTTTGCCGCCTACGGTATCTACCCGCAGTACAAAACCCACTATGCATTTCACGTTTTTTATGAGGATCAGTCCGCCAAGGAGGTTTGTGAAAAATTTCTGGATCGCCATTTTGACATTGCAAACCTCTCGAAAATTCCGACCAGAAAGCATCCCCGCATCACCGATGCGCCGCTGCTGTGGCGTTATTTTATGCGGCCGCTTCAAAACAAGCTTGATCACAGCCAGCTTGACGAGCGCGAGTATGTCATGCGCTGCGTTACCCGCATCAACACGACGATGCCGGGCGCACATGTCTTTTCCAGCGGGCAGAACATGGGCATTTTTAAGGCGGTCGGCTATCCCGAGGATGTCGGCGAATTCTACCGGCTTGAGGAATACGAAGGCTATGCGTGGACGGCGCATGGCCGTTATCCGACCAACACGCCCGGCTGGTGGGGCGGCGCCCACCCGTTTGCGC